>CALYTX010000066.1 GCA_945487985.1 uncultured Verrucomicrobiota bacterium
GGAGACGAGCAAATGCTTCTGACCAGTGCGTGGCAAATCGCCTTTTTCAATGGTAAAACATCCCCCTGCCAGCATTAGCAGGCCAAGAAAAAGCGCAGACGAGAAGACAAGGTGTTTCACAGCTTTGAATATTATATTATTTATCGGCACAAGGTGCAACCCAGAGAACTGCCGCTATTGACAACACCAGCGCGAATTGGGTATAATTTGCGCTCCAGTTTTTCGTGGAGAGGGTCTTTCCACAAGGAAAACGGAAGAAAAGGAAAGAAAACAATGGAAGCATATGCTGTTCTCGAAACCGGCGGCAAGCAGGCGCTTGTAAAAGTCGGTGACAAGATCGAGATTGAAAAGCTCTCGGTCGAGGCGGGCGAGGATACCACGCTCACGACGGTTTTGGCCGTCAGCGATGGCTCCGCCCTCAAAGTCGGCACCCCCTATGTGGAAGGTGCATCGGTTACGCTTTCGGTCGTTGGCCACAAGCGCGGTCCGAAGGTTATCAATTTCAAGGCCAAGCGCCGGAAGGGCGACCGCCGTACCGTCGGTCACCGCCAGTCGCTTACCGTCGCCGTCGTCAAGGCGATCCAGTAAGGAGGTTTGCAAATGGCTAGTTCCGCATCTGCGCGCAACGGTCGCGACTCGAATCCGCAATATCTCGGCGTCAAGGCGTACGACGGCCAGTTTCTGAAGACCGGCTCGATTATCGTCCGCCAGCGCGGCACCAAGATCCACCCCGGCAAGAATGTTGGCCAGGGGCGCGATTTTACGCTTTTCGCGTTAAAAGACGGCAAGGTGAAATTCATTAAAGACGGCAAGGTCGTCACCATTGTCGAGGCCTAATCCTCGGGAAAGAAGGTAATTATGGGTACAGGTCGTACACTCCGCAAAGAATCCCACGTCCGCCCGTGCAAGACGCCTGCCGGCAAGGCTCGCAAGAGCAAGGCCCAGCGCGCGCGTTTGGTCAAGTTCGGCATGAGCGCCGAGACGGTAGCTGCAATGGGCGACGAGGATGTCCGCGTGCTCGTTCAGCGCCCGACGGTCGTCAAGAAACTGCTCGCCAAGGCGGCGAAATAATTATTGCGGTCCGCAAAGGGCCTGCTTTGGAGACCCGGCATGAACAAAGTTTTCTGCTTGGTCGAAGAAAAATACGCAAATCCCCTCTTCGAGGTTTTCGATGCAGGGGATTTCGTTTTGTCTTCGTACCGCGATATCGAATCGGCTACAACTGAAATGGCGATTTATTTCGCCGAAGAGGGACTCTTCGATGAAGCGGAGCGCCGCCTCGCCGCTGCGCTCGAAATCGTGGGTATTCACGCTCCGATCCAGCGCGCTGTGCTTGCTGATGAAGATTGGCGGCTTTCCTATCGCCGCCATTTCAAAACCGAACAAGTTTCGCGGCGGATTTGGACGCACCCGCCATGGGAACCGATGCCAGCTGTCGAGCTGGGCGGAATCGTCGTTACACTCGATCCGGGGATGGCCTTTGGCACGGGAAAGCACGAGACGACTAAGGCATGCTTGCAATTCATAGACGAGTTAGGTGCGCAGATGACGCCAGCCGAGCTGCGGAACAGTTCCTTTCTCGACATGGGCGCGGGGTCTGGGATTCTTTCGATTGCTGCGGCTAAGCTCGGCTTTGGGCAAGTGGCCGGATTTGATATTGATGAAGAGGCTGTCTCTGCATCTCGCCAGAACGCAGCCGAGAACGGGGTGGTCGTCGATTACCGCATTTTTGCGCTCGGCAAAGGCGCGGTGACGCTGGACGATTCGATTGAAGCAGCCAAGGGGGTGTATCCGGACCTCGAGCTTAATCTCGCCGCCGTTGGGAGCGAGGCTTCGAACGAGCGAATCTTTCCAGAGGCGGATGTAGTAGTTGCCAATATTCTCGGTCCGCTGCTGATAGCTTTCGCCAGCGAGATTGCCGCTTATGCGAAAAAGACATTGATCGTCTCGGGGATTTTATCTGAAATCTATCCCAGTGTTCTGGAGGCTTTTGCCGCGTTCGGCTTTACGGAAAAGGAAAGCAGAACCATTGGGGAGTGGACGACGGGTCTTTTGTCTCGGTAAGCGGACTGTTTTTCTGGCGGGGCTCCGAGCGACAATCCCTCTTCAAAGTCGACCGCCGTCAAATTTGGTATAATTCTCCTGTTATGAGCGAAAAGATTACCATGCAGGGCGGGAAGCTGTGCATTCCCGAGAATCCAGTTATTCCTTTCATTGAAGGCGACGGCACGGGCCCAGATATAACCAGGGCGGCGATGGTCGTCTGGAATGCGGCCGTCGAGAAGGCCTATGGCGGCAAGAGGAAGATTGTATGGAAGGAAGTCCTTGCCGGCGAGAAGGCTTTCAAGACAACCGGCGAGTGGTTGCCGCGGGCGACCCTGGAGGCGTGCCGCGAGAATCTTGTCAGTATCAAAGGCCCGCTTACGACGCCGGTTGGCGGAGGCATCCGTTCGATCAACGTCGCCATGCGCCAGGAGCTTGATCTCTATGTCTGTCTACGCCCGGTGCGCTACTTCCAGGGCGTTCCTTCCCCGGTCAAGCATCCGGAACTCACCGATATGGTAATCTTCCGTGAAAACACCGAAGACATCTACGCTGGCATCGAATGGATGAACGGCACGGCCGAGGTCGAAAAGGTGAAAGCCTTTCTGCTTGGGGAGATGGGCGTCAAGAAAATCCGCTTTCCCGAGACGGCGTCGATTGGCATCAAGCCAGTTTCGCTCGAAGGAACCGAACGACTCGTCCGGGCGGCGCTCGACTATGCTATCGATAACGACCGCAAATCGGTTACGCTTGTGCACAAGGGCAATATCCAGAAGTTTACCGAAGGCGCCTTCCGCGACTGGGGCTATCAGCTTGCGCGGCGCGAATATGGCGCAACGCTGGTCGGCGATGGACCGTGGTGCGAGTTTGCGAACCCGAAAACCGGGCGCACGATCACGGTCAAGGACTGTATTTGCGACGCCTTCCTGCAACAGATTCTTACCCGTCCGGCGGAATACGATGTGATTGCTACGCTCAATCTCAACGGCGACTACGTTTCCGATGCGCTTGCGGCCACGGTTGGTGGCATCGGCATCGCCCCGGGCGCAAACATCAACTATCAGACGGGTGTAGCTGTTTTTGAGGCTACCCACGGCACAGCGCCGAAATACGCCAATCTCGACAAGGTGAATCCCGGCTCGCTGATTCTTTCCGGCGAGATGATGTTCAGGTATATGGGATGGACCGAGGCGGCTGACATGATTATCGCCGCCATGGACAAGGTGATTGCCGCCAAGACCGTGACCTACGATTTCGCCCGTCAGATGGATGGCGCGCGCGAACTGAAGTGTTCGGAATTCGCCGCCGCCCTCGCTGCGGCGATGTGAAGTTGG
Organism: uncultured Verrucomicrobiota bacterium; assembly: GCA_945487985.1. Taxonomy (GTDB): domain Bacteria; phylum Verrucomicrobiota; class Kiritimatiellia; order RFP12; family UBA1067; genus UBA1067. The sequence continues at coordinate 3,378 of CALYTX010000066.1, forward strand.
CGATGACCGCCCGCCCGCTGCTGTTGCTGACGCCGCCGCTGGTGCAGACGAATGCGCCTTATCCAGCGACGATGCACCTGACGGGATTGTTGCGCGAGCGCGGCGTTGACGTCCACCAGCGAGATTTGAGCATCAAGGTGGTGCGCGACGTGCTTTCGCGCTACGGCGGCGACGAGGCCGACGAGCTCATGGAGCTTTTGTCGTCCTCTGCGGTGCCGCCGCAGGCCAAACTCGAGGCATCGCGGCTGATTGAAGAAATCGCGCTCGACATCCGCGAGACAGTTGATGAGTCATTCGGCTTTTCCCGCTACGGTGAGCGCATCAGCGCTTCGGCGAGCGATTTCGGCGAAATCGAACGGTTGGTCCGTCGCCGGGGCGTCATTGACCATCCCCTCGAACGTCATCTGGAAAAAGCCATCGCCGAAACTCGCCCTTGGGCGATTGGCGTGGCCTGTCCGTTCCCGGGCACGCTGGTGGGGGCGTTCAAAATCGCCCGCATGGTGCGCAAGCGCCATCCGTCAATCCGTCTGATTCTTGGCGGGGGTTTCGTCTCCACTGAACTGCGCGCGGCCAACGACCCGCGCATCGGGAAGTATTTTGACGAGCTGGTGTTCGACGAGGGGTATGCGCCGCTGCTCAAACTGATGAAGGCGTCTCGGTTGGACATTCCTCAGTTCGTCCGCCCATCTGATGCGGGCATCGACTGGAGCGAATATTTCGACGTGGTCGAAACCGAGAATCCGATGCATCGGCTCTGGAGCGTCGGGCGTTGGCGCAAGTTGCAGATGGCACGCGGCTGCTATTGGCACAAGTGTGCTTTTTGCGATGTGATTCTGCCTTACGTCAACTGTTTCTGTCCGCCCCGCGCCGACGAGATTGTCGAGGCCATGGAATCCGGCAAGAGCTATCATTTCGTCGATGAAGCTATGCCCCCGGCGCTGGTTCGTCAGGTGTGCGAAGAGTTGATTCGACGAAAAATCGAATGCGAGTGGTGGGGCAATATTCGCTTCGACGCGGCGTTCACGCCGGAACTTTGCCGGCTAATGGCCGACGCTGGGTGTATCGCCGTTTCCGGTGGGCTTGAATGCGCCGACGACCGGTTGCTGGCGATGATGCGCAAGGGCATCACACTCGCCTCGGCGAAGAAAGTGTTGCGTGCTTTCAGTCGCGCTGGCATCATGGTTCATGCATATCTGATGTACGGCTTTCCCACCCAAACGGAGGCGGAGGCCTATCGCGCGCTCGATTTCGTCCGAGGTCTGTTTGCCGACGGCCTTCTGCAGAGCGCCTTCTATCATCGCTTCGCGCTGACGGTTCATTCTCCGATTGCCCGCGACGCGAAGAGCTTCGGTATCGAAATACTGCCTAAGAGGGAAGGCAAGTACAGGTTCTGCCTCAACGAGTTGCCTTTTATGGAGCCTTCCGCGCCAGATTGGGATTTTATCGGCGAGGTGCTCAAGACGGCCTTGTATAATTTCCGCGACGGGCGCGGGCTGGACAAGCCCGCGAGCTATTGGCGGCGGCTTATTTGTCGCCGCCAAAGGAGTTGATTTGGTATAATGACAGCCATGAAAATTGCTCTTGCAGGCGACGCGGCACTCGATTTGATGGCTCCGTACTTTCGGCAGGCAGGTTATGAAGTGTACGTGCCGGCCGGGTTCGGCGCTTGGCGTCAGGAACTGCTCGATCCCAATTCTCCGCTCAATGCGTTCAAGCCTAATTTCGTCTATGACGTTACTGCTCATGACGACGTGCTCGCGCGGGAAGTTCCAGGTTTTTTCGACGAGCGCATGCGGCAGATAGCGTCGATGCCCTATTCGCTCGCCGGCATCCGGGCAATCGTCGATGAACTTGCTTGGCAGCTCGCCGCCGCGCCGAAAAAGATACTGGCGGTTGATGCGGACAATACGCTCTGGGAAGGCATTCTTTCTGAGGATGGGAAGGAACGTCTGCAACCTTACGCGGACTTTCAGAAAGGGCTTGTCGAATTGCGCTCTGAAGGGGTTTTGCTCGCGCTCGTATCCAAGAACGACCCAGTGTTTCCGTTTATGCGCGCAGATATGGCGCTTCAGGATGATGATTTCGCCGCACTCAAGATCACTTGGAGTCCCAAGGCAGGCAGCATAATCGAACTTTGCCGGGAACTGAATCTCGGGGTTGATTCGGTGGTGTTTCTCGATGACAACCCCCACGAGCGCGCGCAGATGCGCGCGCATCTGCCGGCCGTCGCCGTGGCGCCCTGGTCGGCGCCGCCGTCGCGGCAGACCGTCCGTCGGTTGCGTGAATATTTTTTTGCCGACATGGGGCGCACCGAGGAGGACCGGTTGCGCGCGGCGAGCTACCGGGCGCGTTCAGCGGCGTCGGCCGGCGATTTTGCCAGCGCCGAAGACTATCTCAAGTCGCTGGAGCTACATGCCAGCGCCTCGTTCGCCACCGACGGCGATCTCGACCGGCTCGCGCAGATGGCCGGCAAAACCAACCAGTTCAACGCCACTACAATCAGGCGCTCGCGCGAGGATTTTGCCGCGTTGCTGGCCGACGGATCCAAGCGCGTTTTCGTCTTTCGAGCGGGCGACCGCTTTGCTGAGATGGGCATTGTCTGCTATGTCGTCGCCGACCTGCCTTCGCGGCGGATTACCGATTTTGTGATGAGTTGCCGCGCGATGGGGCGCACGCTCGAATATTTCGCCTACGCCCACATATCCGCTACGCTGGGATTCGCCCCGGCAATCGATTTCGTGCCCAGTGCCAAGAATTTCCCGTTTCGGCAGTTTCTGTCGAATCCGAAACAACCAAATCACTTCGCCAATGCTGGTCTGGATCGTCAATCCGTTTGATAACTTGCCGATGGAAGGGTTTCGTCCCCAGCGCTATTGGCTGATGGCCCGCGCTTTTGTCGCGGCGGGTCACAAGGTGGTTTACTGGACGAGCGATTTTTCTCATGCCACCAAACAGCTGCGCACGAGTGACGCCCTTGTCCAACCGCGAGTTCGCGGTGGGAGTGATGATGGTGCCATCGCGCTCAAGTTCGTGCCCACGCCACCGTACTCCCGGAACGTATCGCTCGCCCGCATTCGCTCACACCGGCGGCTTGCGCGCAACTGGCTGGCGATGGCGGCGGCCGAGGAGCGCCGCCCCGATTTGGTCGTCGCCTCGCTGCCGCCAATACTTCTGCCAGTTTTCGCCAAACGCTTTGCTGATTCAATAGGGGCGAAGTTCGTGTTGGATGTCCAGGATGACTGGCCGGGGACGTTCTATCGGCTGCTGCCGCGGGCGCTGCGGTTTCTCGGTCCGGTGGTTTTTGGCGCCGCCCGCCATCGGGTCCGTCGGCTTCTGGCCAGTGCCGACCTCGTGACTGGCTGTTGCGAGCACTACCGGAGACTGGCCGAATCGGCCGGCGCGAAGAACTACTACCGCGCTTACCTTGGCATCGAACTGGCCAGCGCGGCACCGATGCGTCCGCGCTGCGCTTCCGCCGCTCCAGCGCTCGTCTATGTTGGCAACCTTGGGCGGACGTATGATTTAGCGAGTGCCATCGCCGCTATCGAGCGCATACCGGACGCTACGCTTGATATCGCCGGGGCCGGAGAAGGGGAAGTGCTTGCCAGGAAAGCCAGCTCGCCGCGAGTCCGCTTCCACGGCTATTGCTCGCAGGAGCGTTTGTCGGGGCTGCTCGCCGGCGCTGATATCGGCGTTGTACCGATGTCGCCGGCAAGCTGCGTTGGCATTCCCAACAAGATGGCCGACTATTCACGCGCGGGGTTGGCGATTGTAAGCTCGCTGGGCGGGGAAAGCGGAAGGTTGCTGGCGCGTTACCATGCGGGCGAGGAGTATGCGCCGGGCGAT
>CALYTX010000067.1 GCA_945487985.1 uncultured Verrucomicrobiota bacterium
GGCGGAGGGGCGGGGGGTGTGAGAAATGACGCTTTCGCAGATGGATGAGGTTTGGAACAAGGTTAAGCGGGAAGGCGAGCTGGCCTAAGGAAGGGGCAGGAGCCGCGTGACGGTTGAGATTCTCCAGCCGCATGGTTTTTGCGCCGGTGTTGAGAATGCCCTGCGCAAGGCGTCTCGTTTGCTTGACGCGCTCCAAGCTTCGCCAGCAGACGGCCGGCCACAGACGGTATACTGCCTTCACGAAATTGTCCACAACGAACTTGTCATCAGCAAGTTGCGCGCCCGGGGGATGGTTTTTGTCGATTCGCTTAGTCAGGTGCCAGAGTTCTCTACGGTAATGTTTTCCGCCCATGGGGTTGGGCCAACGGTGCGTGCAGAGGCGGAAAATCGCAATTTGCGCGTGGTAGACGCGACGTGTCCATTCGTCGAACGAGTCCACCGCGCAGCGAGGGATTTCGCCGAACGCGGGTTGAGGGTTGTGGTCATCGGTCATGCCGGACATGCGGAAGTGAGGGGGCTTGTGGGCGAAGCGAAAAACCCGGTGGTGGTCGATCGCTTTCCCCATCCGGCGTTGCCCGCAATCCCGGCCGGCGATAAATCCGCGCCTTTGGGCGTGGTCAGTCAGACGACGATGAACGCCGACGATGTCGACAGGATTGTGCAAGGCATCCGGCGCTGCTACCAGGTCGAATCGACGGCCGAGGTGTGCCGGGCGACCAAGGAGCGGCAGGATGCGGTAAAGAATTTCGGCGGCGACGCCTTGCTGGTGCTGGGTAGCGCCAATTCGTCCAACACCCTGCGGCTTTGCGAAGTGGCGCGTTGCCGGACTTTTCGCGCCGGCACGCTCGAGGAGGTGGCGCGGCTCGATTTCAGCGGTGTGGAGCGCTTGGGGGTCACGAGCGGCGCATCCACGCCCGAGGATTTCTTCGCCGCCGCCGTAGAGTTGCTGCGCAAAAGAAAGGAGTAGTAATCAATGGGCAAGTTCGTCTTTTTGGCATGGGCCGCACTTTTGCCGGCATTGCTTGTTGCCGATGTGTATCTTATTGATGGGGAACGCATCGAGGGCGAAGTTCACGAGGTCGGCGGGCAGCTGACGATTTGCACCGACGGGATGTGCATGGTCATACCCGAGGGTGCAATCAAGCTTGCCGGCGGCGAAGGGGCTTGCGCGGCGACGGATGCGGAGGCGTCCAGCGTAGCGACGGACGCCAATGCGCGGCTTTTGATGGGGTATGTTTCTGCTGCGGAGCTGATTGGCTTTTTGCGCGGCGAAACGAGCGATCTTTTCTCCGGCAAGTCGGCTTGGCTGGTCGTTGTGCTCATTTTGTTGGGCGGGCTGATGATGAATCTCACTCCGTGCGTGCTGCCGATGGTGCCAGTCAATATTATGGTGATCGGCAAATCGGCTGCGCGCGGTTGCTGGTACGGACTTGGCATCGCTGTAGCCTACGGAGCGCTGGGTTTGGCCTCGGCACTGGGCGGACTCGTCTTCGGGGAGTTACAGTCGAGCCCGTGGTTCAATCTTGCAGTCGCTGCAGTTTTTCTCATGCTCTCACTTTCTATGTTCGGACTTTTCCATATCGATTTTTCCCGCGCCCGCGGAGTGTTTGCCGCCCGCCGGACGACGATGCTGCCGGGACTGTTCGCCTTCTCAATTGGCGCGGTCAGCGCGGTTTTGGCCGGAGCTTGCGTCGCCCCAGTGCTCATTGCGGTATTGTTGCTCGTTGCCAGACTCTACGCGCAGGGAGAAGTGCTGGCGCTCGGTTTGCCGTTTGTGCTGGGCGCGGGCATGGCGCTGCCGTGGCCGTTCGTCGGCGCAGGGTTGCAGGTGTTGCCCCGGCCGGGTGCGTGGATGAAATACGTCAACCGCTTTTTCGCGCTCGTCGTGCTCGCTCTCGCCGTTTGGTACGGACGCCAAGCATGGCGCGGCTTTGTCCCGGATTCCTCGCCGGCCGCCGCCGGAGAGCAGCCGCTGGCGGCGATTGCCATGACGCCGGAGACTTTTTCGCTTGATGGGCTTCCTCGTCCGGTGTTAGTCGATTGCTGGGCAAGCTGGTGCAAGAATTGTGCGGCGATGGAAAAGACCGTATTCGTCGATTCCCAGGTCGTCAAGGAACTGGAGCGTTTCACGGTTGTTCGCCTCCAGGCGGAGGATATGTCTGCGTTGCGCCGGCTACCGGGGTTTTCCGAGGTGAAAGGCTTGCCGGCCTTTGTCTTGTTTGAATAAGAGGGTGGGGAGATGAGAATTCCAGAGCTTCTGGCCCCGGCGGGCGATTTCGTTTCCTTGCAGGCCGCGATTGACGCGGGCGCCGATGCGGTATATTTCGGGCTGGGCGATTTCAATATGCGCGCGCGTAGCGGCGTCAATTTCAAGCTTGAAGATCTGCCCGAGATTGCACGGCGCTGCGGACGCATCAAGCGGTATCTTGCGCTCAATGCGATTGTGTTCGACGGCGAATTCGACGCGCTTGAGCGGACTATCGCCGCGGCTAAAGACTATATCGACGCCGCCATAGCTTCAGACTGGGGCGTGATTTCGCTTCTGCGCAAGCACGGGATTGAGGTGCACGCCTCCACGCAAATGTCTATTTCGAATTCCGCCGCGGTCGAATTCCTGGCTGCTGCGGGGGTGGCGCGGGTGGTGCTCGCGCGAGAATGCACGCTCGCCGAGATTGCGCGGATCATCCGCCAGATCGAAGCGTTGCACATCTCCGCGCCGGGCGCCGGGCGCGATATGGAAGTGGAATGTTTCGTCCACGGCGCGCAATGCGTAGCCGAGTCGGGGCGCTGTTTCATGAGCCATTCCGTCTTTGGCAAATCGGCTTGCCGCGGGGAATGCACCCAGCCGTGCCGGCGGCGGTATCTCATCAAGGCGGTTGATTTCTATGCGAACGAAGACGGCTCGCCGGTGCACGATGCGAAAGCCGAGTTTATCCTTGGCCCCCACACCGTAATGTCGGCTCGAGATGTCTGTACGCTTGGGTTCGTCGACCGGCTGATGGAAGCGGGGATTGCCAGCTTCAAAATCGAAGGGCGCGCGCGTAATGCCAATTATGTCAAGACCGTGGTCGAGTGCTATCGGTGCGCAATCGACGCGGTGGCTGCGCGCCGCTACACTCCCCAGCTTGCCGCCGAGCTGACCGAGAAGGCCAAGCGCGTTTTTCACCGCGAATTTTCCGACGGAATGTATTTCGGGCGGCCGGGCGTCGACCAGTTCACCGATTCGGAGGATTCGCTTGCGACTACGGTCAAGCGCCATGTCGGAATCGTAATCGACTATTTCGCCAAGGCGGGAATCGCCCAGGTGCAGATCCAAGACCACGCCATCCGTTCCGGCGACCATCTGCAGATCCACGGTCACACGACCGGCGTCAAGGAATTCGTGCTTGGCGAAATGCGTCGCGATGAAGAGCGCGTCGAAGTAGGCGAACGCGGCAACTGGGTCACATTCAAGTCGCCGCGCTGCCGTGTTGGCGACAAGGTGTTTTTCGAAGAATATCGCGGGTAGTGCGCCATAGGTTGGCCCTATGGATAAAGCGAAGCAATCCCGATTGGCGCGCTGATGATTAAAATGGTAAAATCATTGAAATGAAGAGTATCAAAGATATCGTTAGCTCTGGACGTCCTGGCATTTCGTTTGAAGTATTTCCGCCCAAGCGGGATGCTTCGCTCGATCCAGTCAAGGATGCAGTACGCCAGTTAGCGCTTGAACGCCCTGAATTCATATCTGTAACCTATGGCGCGGCAGGTGGGGACTCGAGCATCAACACTGGCGCAATTGCCGATTATGTCCAGAAGGAATGCTCGGTTCCAGCCCTTGCCCATCTCACCTGCGTGATGGCTACGCGCGATGGCATTGCCGCCGAGGCGCAGCGAATGCGCGAACTTGGAATTCTCAATGTATTGGCGCTTCGCGGCGATTTACCCCCGCAGGAGGGGTCGGTTCCTTGCGGACATTTCAAGCACGCTGTAGAGTTGGTGGGGTTTCTGAAGGAGCAATTTCCCGCCTTTTGCATCGGCGGGGCTTGCTATCCCGAGGGACACCCGGAATGCGAGCATTTGAGCGCGGATATCGCTTTTTTGAAGGCGAAGGTCGACGCCGGGCTCGATTTCTTGACAACCCAGATGTTTTTCGACAACAATATTCTGTACGCCTATCTGGCGAAGATTCGCTCGGCAGGAATCAAGGTTCCGGTAGTTGCCGGCATAATGCCGGTGACCAACGCTAAACAGATAGCACGCATTTGTCGTCTTTCAGGGACATTGCTGCCGCCGCGATTTCGCGCCATAGTCGATCGTTTCGGAGAAAACCCCGAGGCGATGCTCGAGGCTGGAATCGCTCATGCGACCGAGCAGATTGTCGATCTTTTCGCAAACGGGGTGGACAATGTCCATGTTTACACGATGAACAAACCAGACGTCGGGCGGCGGATTATGGCCAATCTGCGCTCAATCCTTTCCTGATCGTCCGTGCTTCCTTTTCATGTCGACGCCTTGGCATCGGATACCCGTTACAATCCGTCTGCGGGCTGCCACTTATGCCTGGAACTCGCAGTCCGATACATAAGCAGCAGACACCGAGACGGAGTGCAAACTGGCCTTGGACCGGCGTTGCGGCGGCAACGCCGGTTTAGAGGATTTCGATGCGCTTGGGTTTGACTTCGGGCTTCTTGCTCACCGTGATGGCGAGCAGTCCGTTCTCCAGCTTGGCTTTCATCGTCGCGGGATCGGCCATTTCCGGAAGCTCTGCGCTCATAGCGTAGTTCTTGCGCTCGAATTCGGACGCCACCTCTTTGAACCCTGCGGGGGTGTCGAATTGGGCATGGGTTTTCAAGGTGAGTGTTTTGCCGTCGAGATGCAGCTCGACGTCTCCCTTGCCGACCCCGGGAACTTCAATTGTCAGCTCATAGGCTTCGGGAGTTTCGGTGTAGGTTGAAGAAGGGACGATGTAGGTTTCGCGATTCATTTTCTTTCTCCTTGAATTTGGGTTCATGCAATAGTGATTTTGCGCACACCTTCGGCTTCGGCCTTAGGCAGCTCGAGACGTAGAATGCCGTTCGTGAATCTGGCGTTGGCCTTGTTGGCATCGACGCGGAAGGGCAGATTCAGCCGGCGGCTCCATGTCGGGGCGGACGGTTGCTTGTCGTTCTCGGTGTGAGGTTTGTCGGCCACAATCGCCGCTTGCGGTTCGAGCGAAAGTTCTACGTCAGCAGCGGTCTTCCCCGGCAGTTCCATATCGATGATAATGGCATTATCGTCGAGGAAAACATTTACGGGCGGGAATTTTCCCGCGGCGCGTGCGCGGATGTTGCGCAGGGCGGATCCTCTGACATTGAAGATTTCGTCGAGCAGGCGGAACGGATCCATATTCATCATGGTGTTCATTTTTCCTTCCTTTCTTCTTTGGAATCAATTTTCGCTCTTGATAAAGCACAAGCGTGCCAGAGGCGGGAAGGGTAAAAAATGTCGCTTGCTTGCGACATTCTGTTCCGCGTGAGCGCCAAATTGTCCGTTTGCCTAAAGACCGCCTTGTCGCCCAGTTTTGCTTTCGAGCCACTTTGTCGTCTTGTCGGCGAATTCTTCGACGATGGCTCCGCCTGCGGCGAGCAGTTCTGTGCGTTCGTTCCGATCGCCGCGTATGGCCTCGCCGATCGAATCGAGGTTGAAAAGCGATGCCAGGCCCAGATTGCCAGCCTCCGGTTCGATATCGTTCGGCGAGGCCAGATCGAGAAAGACGGTGTGGTGGTTGAGTGCGAGACGCGCCGCTTCAATAATTATGTGGGGTGAGCAGGTGGCGGAAATAACGATGTCGCTATCAGCGATTGCTGCATAGCGTTCGGCATAGCCGACAATCCTCGCGCCGAAGTCGCGCACGAGGTGGGCGGCGCGTTCCGGGCTGCGGTTGCATACCGATATCGTGCGCGCGCCTTTTTCCATGGCGATTTTTACGGCCAGCGTGCCAGTTCTTCCGCTGCCAATCACGAATACGCGCTTATTGGCGATACCTGCATGTGCGTCGACGAGTTCGACCCCCGCGCGGCACACCGACGGCGGAACAGCACCGATGTCGAGCGTGGTTTTCACGCGCTTGGCGCATGACAGTGCATCGCGGAAGATGCGGTCGAGCACCGTGCCTACGCTGCCGGACTTGACGGCGTCGAGATAGGCAGCTTTCACCTGCCCGAGGATCTGGTATTCGCCGATGACCATCGATTCGAGGGCCGAGGCCACTCGGAAAAGGTGGGTTATGGCCTCGCGCCCAGATAGCGACAGCGGATATTCCCCTGGCGTGGGAGCCGTTGTGTCAACGCTGTAGAGTTCACAGCGGTTGCAGGTATCAATCCGCACCGCCTGCGCCGGCTGCAGCTGCGAGAGCAGATTGCGGGTTTGCTCGCGCCTGGCGCTGCCGGCTGTTTTCCAATCCGCCCCTCGACAAGCGAAAACCACGGTTACATCAAGTCGCTAAGTTCGTGGTAGAGCCGAGAATAGTCGGTACGACCTTCCTTGATGAATTTGATTGCGCTTGACGGGTGGCTGTTCATTACTCCTGTAAGCAGATACGGCAAGTCGTAGCCCCAGACGGCACCTTCGGCCTTCAGCTTCAGCATGTGGGCGGAGACGAAATCGTAAATCGGCAAGGCGCTGTATTTTGGGTTCTTGAGGAACGAGAGCAGCTGTTCAGAGAAGCAATTGCCGGCACCACGTCCCATGCCGTTGACCGTAACATCAAGGTAGTTCACTCCCCAGCGGCAGGCTTCAATCGTGTTGGCGAAGGCGAGCTGCTGGTTGTTGTGTCCGTGGAACCCGGCTTGCTTGCCGTTCATCGCCCCTACATACATCTTCGCCATATCGGCGATGTTTTCCGGATAGAAGTTGCCGAAGGAATCGACGAGATATAGCACATCGGTGGACGACTCGGAAATCATTCTAAGCGCGGCCATGAGGTCGGAGCCGGAAACCTTCGATACCGCCATCAGATTGCAGGTGACTTCGTAGCCTTTGGCTTTGGCGTCTTCAATCATATCGAGAGCCAGCGGAATTTGATGGACATAGCACGCCACGCGAATCATGTCGACTACCGAGTCTGACTTGGGTGGGATATCGGTTTTGTAATCGCAGCGCCCGGCGTCGGCCATAACTGC
>CALYTX010000068.1 GCA_945487985.1 uncultured Verrucomicrobiota bacterium
TCTATACGCTTTCTTCGCCGAAGGTCGCGGCGCTTGCGCTCAACGTCGATCCGAACTCGCTTTCGGTCGACGAGTCCGGCAGGCTGACGGTCGAATCCAAGGTCGATTCGGTAACCGTCTCGTCCATCTCCATCGAGAACGGCAATGTCGTCATCGCTGTCGACGGCAGCCAGCAGGATGTCGACCAGAGCCTCTACGGCGAAATCGCCACCGCCCCCGCCAAAGTCATCTGCAAGGTGTACGGCAAGGAGAGCCTCGATGGCGAATGGAACGAACTGGCGTCCGAAGAGATAACCATCGGCGCGGGCGCAGCTTCGATCGAATTGCCCGAGGCGACCGGCTCGAGCGGATTCTACAAGGTTGTAATCGAACAGTAAAACAAAATGCAAATGAAGAAGAAAATCAGCAAAGTTCTCGTAATCAACTCGGGCTCGAGCTCGCTCAAGTACCAGCTCTTTGATATGGATAAGGGTCGGCGCATCGCCAAGGGGCTCGTCGAGCGCATCGGCTGCGGCGGTCCTAAAGACCATACCGCCGCGCTCGACCAGGTGGTGGCCGACCTCGGCGATGCCGCCCGCGGCATCGATGCCATCGGCCATCGCGTCCTTCACGGTGCGGAAGTCTTCAAGGATTCGGTCAAGGTTACCTCCGCCATCATGAAGAAGCTCGAAAAGCTCGTGAAGTTCGGTCCGCTCCACATGCCCCCGAATCTCGGCGGCATCAAGGCTTGCGAGAAGATCTTCAAGGGGGTGCCCAACGTTGCGGTGTTCGACACGGCCTTCCATCAGACGATGCCCGATTGCGCGGCGATGTACGCGATCGATCCCAAGTACTATAAGAAGATGGGTATCCGCAAGTACGGTTTCCACGGCACTTCGCACAAGTTCATCGTGCAGGAAGCCGCGAAGTTCCTCAAGAAGCCCGTGTCCAAGGTCAACCTCGTAACCTGTCACATGGGCAACGGTTCCTCGCTCTCGGCCGTCAAGAACGGCCAGTGCGTCGACACCTCAATGGGACTGACCCCGCTCGCGGGCATGGTCATGGGTACGCGTTGCGGCGATATCGACGCGGCGGCGGTCCTCTCCATCATGGAAGCCGAGAAGCTCACGCCCGCGCAGGCCGACAACCTCCTCAACAAGAAGTCGGGTCTCCTCGCGCTCACCGGTTCCTCTGACTGCCGCGACATTTGCGCGAAGGCGGCGAAGGGCGACAAGCAGGCCGAGCTGGCGCTTGAAATGCTCGCCTACCGCACCGCCTTCTATATCGGCGGCTACAACACCATCGTCGGCGGGGCGGACGCGATTGTCATGACTGGCGGCATCGGCGAGAATTCCACCGAAGTGCGCGAACGCATTATCGGGCGGCTCGGCGCGCTCGGCATCAAGCTTGACGCGGCCGCCAACCGCAAGTCGCACGGCGTGACGGCGGTTCTCTCGACCAAGGGCTCGAAAATCCCCGTCATCGTAATTCCCACCAACGAAGAACTCGCCATCGCCCAGGATACAGTTGCGGTTCTCGCCCGATAAAAGGAAGCGTGTGCAAATATGAATGCAATTAAAGCCATTATCGAAAAAGCTTCGAAACTGAATGGCACGGTTGTTCTTCCCGAAGGGATGGACCCCCGCGTCATCACCGCCGCGTGCGCGTGCGTCACGCGCGGAATCTGCACGCCCGTCGTGCTCGGCACGGCCGATGAAATCGCCCACGCAGAAGTCGCCGCGGGCTTGCGCCTTGCAGACAAAGGCATCAAGACGATTGACTACACCCAGGGCGACGACGAACTCGAGCAGGCCTACTTCGAGGCGTGGAACGCCAAGGAGGCGAAAAAGCCCGCCGAAAAGCAAAAGCCTATCGATCTTGAAACCGCCCGCAAGACGCTGCGCACCAAGCGCATCTATTTCGGCGGCATGATGGTTCGCCTTGGTCGCGTGGACGGACTCGTCGCCGGGTCGATCGCATCGACGGGCGATATGCTGCGCGCGGCGTTCCACACCCTCGGCACCCAGAAGGGCGTGAAGACGGCGAGTTCGTGCTTTATCATGGATCTCAAAGAGCCGACCCCCGCAGGCGACGGTGTAGTCGCCTTCGGCGATTGCGCCGTGATCCCCAACCCCACGGCCGAACAGCTCGTCGATATCGGCCTGGCGACCGCCGCCACCTACCGCGAGTTGACCGGCAACGAGCCGCGGGTCGCGTATCTGTCGTTTTCCACCAAGGGATCCGCAGCCGGCGAACTGGTCGAGAAAGTCCAGCGCGCCGTGGCACTTGCCAAGCCGCGCTTCGCCGAGGCGGGCATCAGGATGGACGGCGAAATGCAGTTCGACGCGGCGATGGTTCCCTCGGTGGGTGAACTCAAAAACCCCCACGGCGAAATCCAGGGTAACGCCAACGTCTTCATATTCCCCGACCTCCAGGCCGGCAACATCGGCTACAAAATCGCCCAGCGCATCGGCGTGGCCACGGCCATCGGCCCGAATCTCCAGGGGCTTGCCAAGGCGATGAACGATCTTTCGCGCGGATGCTCGGCGGAGGATATCGTCGGGACCATTTGCGTAACTCTGCTGCAGTCGGCAACGAAATAGTATGACGGAGAAAGAAATGCTCGAGCGCGCACGCGAAGTCTTCGATATCGAAATCGAAGGGCTTCGCCGCACCCGTGAATCGTTAGGCGCAACGTTCGTTTCGGCAATTGCGATGATGCTCGAATGCGTCCGCGCCGAGGGCATCATCGTCGTGACCGGCGTGGGCAAGAACCTCGCAGTGGCCGAGAAGATGAGCGCGATTTTCGCCTCCACCGGCACGCGCTCGATAGTGCTCAACCCCGTGCAGGCGATGCATGGCGATCTGGGAATGGTGGCTCCGCGCGACGTGCTCGTGGCGCTGTCGTTCTCTGGCGAGTCGGAGGAAATCTTGCGGCTTATCCCCGCCGTCCGCCGCCACGGATTGAAGGTGATTGGCATGACCGGACGCCCAGGTTCGGCGCTTGCGCGCTTGAGCGACATCCACCTCGAAATCCCCTGCGGCAAGGAAGCCTGCCCCTTTGGCATGGCGCCGACCAATTCCACCACCGCGACGATGGCGATGGGGGATGCGCTGGCGATGGTGATGATCGACGCGATGAAATTCGATATTTCGAGCTACGCGATGAACCACCCCGCCGGCGCGATCGGCCGCGCGCTCGTGCTCAAAGTGTCCGACGTGATGCGCACGGGCGACCGTCTGGCGCTCGTCGAACCATCGGCAACGGTGATGGACGCGCTTATGGCCATGACGTGCGCGAAAAGCGGCGCGGCAGTGGTCTGCGGCGAGGATCGCAAGCTGCTGGGGATTTTCACCGACGGCGATTTCCGCCGGTGGATGAGCGAAAGCGGTGCGGCCGCTGCGGGCGGACTCGACGCCCCCATCTCCGGAGTGATGACCCGCTCGCCCATGTTTGTGCACGACGATATTTTCGCAAGTGAACTTTTGAAGGTGTTCGGGAAAAAGCAGATAGACGACCTGCCCGTCTGCGACAGCGACGGCCGGGTGGTCGGACTTGTCGATATCCAGGATTTGCCCAAGATGAAGGTTCTGTGAAATTCTCCGCAGAGTAGCGGCGACAATTCAGGAAAGGAAACAGCGATGAACAAGACGATGCTCTTTACGGTGGCGGCACTCACGGCCGCAGTGGCGTTTTCCGCGCCCTCGTCCAGGAATTCGAAAAACGCCGCGGCATCCGCCGACGACGGCGCGGCGGGCAGCAAGGTGAAGGTCCGCGTCGACCAGTATCCGAAACTCGGACGCGCCTCGACGGCCATCGCCCCCTCGATTGGCGAATCGCCGATTGGGATGTGCTGGACCGGCAAGCCGCGCAGATGGATTGTTCTCGAGGCGAAGTACCAGACGTTCGACAGGTGCATCGACCAGCTTACTTTTACCTGGCACGTGCTTCTCGAAACGAAAACGGCCACGATCAATGACAAGGAAGGCCGTGCGAAGATACCTCCGTATTCCTACCTCACGCAGACGGTAACCTATGCGAACATTCCGCGCGGAACCCATGCCGCGTCAGTCTGTGCCCATCCTTCGTTCCTTGAACAGTACGGCGAGCCCAAGGCAGTGGGGCTGGTAATCACCGATGCCAATGGTCAAGTCGTCGCTGGCAACAGTTTCAGCCAGATTCAGGGCGTGAAGGAAGGCAAGCTCTGGTGGGATGACGAGAAGATTATGGACAAGAAACAGAACAACGGCGAGCCGTTAGTCGAGCGTCGCATGGGTCTGGTCGATCGCTCCAAAACCGTCTGGGCAATTGTCAATCCCAACGACTACGAATATGTCGCCCAATAAGGAACCTTTCCCATGGCCAAAAAGTTTCTAACGCTAAACATCGGATCGGCGACGATTGAGCTGGCCGAATACGAGTCTGAAGGGCAGTCGCTTTCACTCGTCAATTACGGCATGGCCGCGCTGGCCGCTCCGCTCGATTCCGGCAATGCCGCGACCGTGCTTGCGCCGGCGTTGCTGGAAATAGTGCGCGAAAAAGGCATTCACCCAGGCAAGGTTGCCATCGCCCTTTCCAGCCAGATGGTGTTCCCGCGCCTGGCGGTGATTCCCTTCGCCGGAAACGACCAAGCGAAGTTTAATCAGCGCGTCCGCTACGAAATCGAGCAGAACATTCCCTTTCCGATCGATGAATTGGTTTGCGACAGCCATGTTCTCGGCGAGACGGAGAACGGCGATATGGCCGTGGCGATCGTCGCGGCCAAAACCGAGCAGGTTGAGGCGGTCACCGGCGCGGTGCAGGCTGCGGGTTTCACGCCCGAAATCGTCGATTTCTCGGCTCTGGCGGTCACCAACGCACTCAAGGCCAATCGCGGCGACGAAGGGTGCGTTGCGCTGTTGGACATCGGCGCGAAAACCTCCTCGCTCGTTATTATGGAGGGCGAAAAACTCTATACCCGTTCGATAACTATCGCCGGCAATACGATTACGAAGGAAATCGCCCAGGCTCTCGGCTGCACGCTCGACGAGGCCGAGTCGATCAAGCACGAAAGCGCCTACGTTTCGATGGGTGGCGTAACCGAGGACGAAGACGAAACGCTCGACCGCATCTCCAAGGTCTGCCGCGCGGTGCTGGTTCGCATCCATGCGGAAATCTCGCGTTCGATCAATTTCTACCGCAGTCAGCAGGGCGGCGGCGTGCCGGTGAAACTCTATCTCACGGGCGGCTCGGCGCTGCTGCCGCAGCTCGACGAGTTCTTCCGCGATTCACTTAATATCGAGGTCGAGTTCCTCAACCCCTTCGAGACCATCGGCACGGGCGGCGCGGTCGACGCGCAGGCGCTTGAAACCGACGCGGCGTTTCTCGCCGCTACGGCGGGGCTCGCGTTGCATGCCGCCGGAACGGCCGCCTTCGCCGTCAATCTCATGCCCGCCTCGCTGCTGGCCGCACGCGCGGAGGTCAAGCGCATTCCCTTCGTCGCGGCCGGTTCGGCGGCGTTCGTTGGCGCGCTCGTTGCGGCGCTGGTGGCCGTCAACCACCAGAGCGCGGCGGAAAGGGTTCGCTGCGATGCGATCGACGGGATGGTGCAGGAATTGCAGTCGTATCAGCAGCGGATTGAAAAGGCCGCCGCCGCCGCCGAAGACCGCGAGCGTGCCGCCGGCGAGTTGAAAGCGCTCATCAACCGCCGCACCGCGCTGGGCTCGCGAGTCAACGCCGTCTGCCAGGCGCTGGGGAATGAGTTGTGGATTGAAAAATGGGAGCAGTTGCGGAAAACCGTTTCCGTGCCGGCGCCGGAGACGAAGACCGTGCGCGGCCGCAAGGCCGAGCCGGCTGTGGCCGAAGTCAACGTCTGCCGGGTGACGATTCGCGGCTGGAAGGACGATATTGAGTCGTTCGTCAAGCGGGCTGCCTCCGCCGGCGAGGAAGGTCAAACCGCTTCGATGATCGTCGCGGCGAAACTGCGCGGCGATTCGGCCATCGTCGGCGATTCGGTCAAGGTTGTCGAGTCGTCCGACTTCGGCAAGGACGGTTGCGTTGAACAGTTTGTAGTGGAGATGCAGTTCAAATGAACAAGAGCAAAATCATCATGGCGGGAATTGGCGGCGCTGCGCTGACAGCGTCGCTCGTGACGGGGTGGCTCGTTTATTCGGCCAATTCCGCCAAGGCTGAACTCCGCGAGGAGTATGAAGGGCTCGTCTCGTCGGCTGAAAGACTCAATTCGGCGAAAATCGCCCCTGCGGCCGAATCGCTCAAGGCAATAGAGGCCAACGACAAGGCGCTCAAGGCCTGGTACGACGAAGCCTTTCAGTTCGTCTCCGCTGCCGACCTCGTGGCGGATGCGAATGTCTACCGCGAAAGCTTCAAGCAGACGATGGTCAACGGCGCGCGGCGGCTCTCCAAGCTACCCGGCGAGGCCGAAGAAGGGCGCTTGGTGAAGAAGAACTTCAATTTTGGCTTCCCGTTCATTACTACGGCCACCATGCCGGAACAGGAAAAGCTTGCCGTCTACCAGCGTCAGTGGGCGGAGGTATACCATTTCGTCGAGATGATTGCCCAGGCCGGCGCGCTCGAATTGCAGAATGTAACCGTAGCCGCGCCCAAGCCCGCAGTCGTCGAGGAAAAGCCGTCGCGCGGCCGCGGCCGCGGCAGGGATAAGGCAGTCGAGAAAAAGCCCCTCGCCGCCGTCGAAACCTATACTTTTAAATTCACCGCCCGCGCCGGAGCGTTAGTGCGCGTGCTGAACGCGATTGCGGTCGAAGAACGCTTCACGACCGTCGATTCGCTCGCCTTCATGCGTGCGGATGACAC
Source organism: uncultured Verrucomicrobiota bacterium (assembly GCA_945487985.1). GTDB lineage: Bacteria > Verrucomicrobiota > Kiritimatiellia > RFP12 > UBA1067 > UBA1067. Next base: position 6,791 of record CALYTX010000068.1, read on the forward strand.
GTTGGCGACCATTCTCGGCGCTGGTAAGGACAAGGACGCCGCCGGCCGCAAGGCTTCGCGCCGCCGCCAGTCCCGCCGCGCTCAGGCCGAGGCGGAGACCGTGGAGGGCGAGGAGCCGAAGGAGGAGAACAAAAAGGGTCTCGTCACCGACCCCGCCAGCGTGGTTCCCTTCACCGTGGAATTAACACTTTCGACTTACGATTTCGGCACTGGAACGAAGAGTTATTCGACGCTGCTGAAGCTTTCCGGCGATGGGGATGAGTCCGAAGGCGAAGGCCTCGCCGCAGACGCCGAGGCGGAAGTTGCCGCCGAGACCCAAGAGCAGGAAGGTGATACACCTGCGGCAG
>CALYTX010000069.1 GCA_945487985.1 uncultured Verrucomicrobiota bacterium
TGCACTGGCCACACTGGACGCACTTGGCCGCATCGAATAACACCGCCGGATTGTCCGGCGCCATCGGTACGCGCACGTCCGTGAGCTGGTACTTCGAAGACGCGCTCCACAGGTTGTGCGGACACAGCACCCCCACTGCCATCGTGGCCCCTACCGACCGAATCATATCGCGTCGGCACAGTTGCATCGTTGTCTTTTTCATCTTTTTTGTTTTAATTTTCGAATGTTTTAACCTTATCGAAGCCCGGCAAAATCAAACTCCATTCACTGAAAACTTGCTCTCAAATTATCATTTCTCGCAGAGATAGTCAAGCGCACAAAGCACTTGGTTGTGGTATAATTGGCGTATGGTCAAATGCATGGTGACGATAGAAGGTGCGCTGCCACGGGAGTCGGGGCTGGAACGGCGTGAACTCAAGGCCGCGGCGGAGTTCTTCGCGGCGGAGTCGGCGCGGCGTTCACGCACTGACTTTCGCGCGGTGGCGGTCATCTTGCAGGATGATGCGTTTTCCGCTCAGACGCACGCAGCAATCAACGGCGTGGAAGGTCCTACAGACGTAACTACTCAGCGTTACGAGGCGATTCCACCTGAACCCGATGGCGTTTACGGCGAGCTTTACGTCAATATCCAGGCCGCGCAGCGCAACGCGCCGCGGCGGCGTGGGTGGAGCGCGGCGAAGGAGTTGTTGCTTTACGTCGCCCATGGGATGGACCATCTGAGCGGGGCGGACGATTCCGCTCCGCAGGACCGTCGGCGGATGCGTCGCCGGGAATTGTCGTGGATAAAGGCATGGTTGGAAGCATGAAAAGCATGAAAAGAATATGGCTGGCGGGGATGTGTCTCGTCTCGGCGCTTGCGCTGGGGGCGGAGGAGATGGATTGTAGTTTTGACAGGTGGTATGTCGGCGGCGCGGGAGGCATGGTTCTGCCGCAGGGCGGTTCTCGGATGCGCCGACTCGCCGGAGGGTGCGCGCGCTTCGGCTATTACTTTACCCCCGTGCTCGCGCTTGATGGAGAGGCTGCCTGGATGGAAGACCAAGCCGCGCTTTCCGTAAAGGCGTTGTGGCATCTGCAGGGCGCTGAGTGGTGGGGTATGATGTTCGGCTACGAGCGGTTCGACCCATTCTTGACGGTCGGCGCGAAAGGCTGGCTCGATCACGCTCAGGCGGGGCCAGTGTTCGGCGCGGGGGCTTTGTACTACTTGACTGACAGCTGGGCGTTGCGCGCCGATGCCGATGTCGTCGTAGGGGTCGATTCGTCCGTAGAGGCGATTTTCTCGCTTTCCGCAGGCGTTCAATATTCGTTTTAATCGCGGGAGGGGATTTTCAAGCAGTGAAAGACGTTCGCGAACAGTGGTATGAGCCTGAAAAAAAGATTGCCGTAACGATTGCAGATGTCGTTGGTCCCGCCTCGGCGCTTGCGCGCGGACACCTTGCCGGCCCCACCAGCGCCTATTATCTGGCCAAGGCTCTCGCGGCCGTCGCGTTGCTCGGAGCGGAGACGAGCGAGGCGGATGAGACGGTGATTTTGCAGATGAAATGCACCGGTCCGCTCGGCGGTGTCAATGTTGAATGCACCAGCGCAGGAACGCTGCGCGGCTATACGGAAAAGAAACTGCTCGACGATTTCGACGGACTCGGTACGCCCGATGACAAGGCGGTTCTGGGCAAACGACAGATTCAGGTCGTCCGCTCGGTTCCCGGGCGGATTCTTTCCCAGGCCGTGGCCAATTCCCTCGATGGCTACCTTGCCGGTTCGTTGCAGCGCCGCGCACTCGTCTATCTTGAGGCTGCCGTCAGCGAGGCCGCGGAAATCATCACGGCGCGCGGCGTGTTGGTCGAGGCCTTGCCCGATTCTGCGGAAATGGTTTCGGCCTACGTTCCGGGTCGCCTTTCCGGTTCGAGCCGCTCTATTCTCGCGCGTATGGGATTGCCACGGGCCGAACTGCGCCAGCGCACGCCGTTGGCATTCGCCTGCCGGTGTTCGCCGGAACGCGCGCGTGCGATGCTGGCGGCCTTGAGCGAAGCGGAAAAGAAGTCGCTGCCGCCTTCGCTCGACGTGACTTGCCATATGTGCGGCAGGATTTACTCTGTCAAGACGAATTGATTGCGTCTGCAAGGAAAGAAGCTGCAATGTTGAAAAGACGCGTAGTTGTTGAAATCGACCTCAAGGCGCTGGTGCGGAATTTCCGTCGGATTGTCGCGCGCGTGAAGCCGCTCGGGGTTATGTGCGTACTCAAGGCCAACGCCTATGGACTGGGGGTTGCCGCCTATGCGCGCGCGCTCCACGCGGCAGGTTGCCGGCAGTTTGGTGTGGCCGAGCCATTCGAGGCGCTCGAGTTGAAGTCGGTGCTCGCCGGCAAGCCAGTCGAGGTGCAGATGCTTTCCTCGGTGCTTCCTGACGAAATCCCCGAGATGGTCCGCGCCGGCGTTATCCTGCCAGTGACGGATCTGGACACGGCCAAGCGTATTTCCGGCGAGGCGGTGGCCGCGGGCGTACGCGCGAAGGTGCATTTCAAGATTGACAGCGGCATGGGACGGCTCGGCATTCAGCTCGACGAGGCCTTGCCCGTGATTCGCGCCGTCGCGAAACTGCCGAATCTCGATTGTGAAGGCATCTTTTCGCACTGTCCAATGGCCTACGCTCCCGAGGATCCGTTCACGGCTTCGCAGATCAAGCAGTTTGCCGCACTGGTGGCGGCGGCTCGCCGCGAGGGTTTTGCGTTCAAAAAGGTTCATATCGCCGCGTCCGATGCGATTAACAACTTTCCCGCCGCCGCCAAAGCGCCTTTCACGCTCGTCCGCACCGGCATCAATCTGCACGGTAGTTTTGATCCCAACGGACGCAAGGCGCTCAAGCTTGAACCGGTGCTGACGCTGAAAACGCGGGTGGCGCAAGTTCGCCTGCTGCCTGCCGGCGCTACCCTCGGATACGGAAGAACGTGGTGCCTAAATGCACCGACGAAGGTAGCTACGATTTCTGCCGGCTACGCCGACGGGCTGCCGCTGGCGCTGGCCAATCGCGGCTTTGTAATCGTCGGCGGCAGGCGCTGCAAGATTATCGGACGCGTCTCGATGGACTACACGACTGTCGACGTGTCGGCGGTGGCCGGGGTGAAGGCCGGCGATGAAGTGATTTGTTTCGGCCGCAGCGGCAGGATTTCCATCACCCCCGACGATTGGGCCGAGCTCAAGGGGACGCATGCCTACGACATAATCTGTTCGCTCGGCAGTCGCGTGGAGCGTGTTGTAAAACCGTAATTTGCTATAATATTTGATTATGTCACAAGAATGGAACATCCGCTCCCGCGGGCATTTTTGCAGTTTTTGCGGCCAGCCGCTCGTGGACAATTCGCCGCTCATTAGTGCGCTTAAAGAGACTGTCGGCGGCTACGAGCGCTTTGACTGTCATCCCGAATGTTGGAAAACGGCCGAAAGGGATTGGGAGGCTTTTTCGCAGTGGGACGGCGTTTATTTGGCGCCGCGCAAGGAAGAGAAGAAGGAGGCGTTGAAGAAGGAAGACGCCGGCGAGCTGCTACGCAAGCTGATGACGCTGGACGATCCGGCGATGAAGAACGTCGTTTACGTGCTGGCGGTGATGCTCGAACGTTCGCGCATCCTCGTCGAACGTGATGCGAAAGAACTTGGCGATGGAACTATCCGTCGCGTTTACGAAGACCGCAAGCAGGGCGATACCTTTGTCATTCTCGACCCGCGCTTGCGTCTTGAGAACCTCGGTGAAGTGCAACAGCAGGTTGTTGCGCTTTTGTCCGGAACCAAAACTCTCGGCGAGGTCGCCCAAGAGGAAGAAGCAGGCGATATCCCCGCTGGCGAACCCGACGCGAATGAAGAACCTCAGTCCGCGGCAGATTGAAGCGCTGAGATTGGTGGCGTCCGGTCGCTTCATCCCTGATTTCGTCAGGGAGGAGGATGGCTGGCATGCGCGTTGGCGCGCACCCGGCGTCGATAACGATTGGGTCGATGAATATGTTCGCGCGCCCAATATCACGCGTCTGAGCGAAGATGCCGAAGATCAGAAGCACGCCACTCTGCATGATGCTTGGCTGATGGCGCTAAAAAGCCGCACCGGCCTTGTCCGCTGGGATGAGCGCGAGTGTGCGGCGTTTGCCGCGGAGCTCGCCCAATGGAGTTCGTCGGCCGAGGAAGACGCCGCCGCGCGTGCATCAATCGTGTTCGAGTTCGTTGCCGCGGACGACCGCTTTGCGGTGCGTTGCGACGTTGTGCACGGACGGCGCGCGCTGCGCGCACTGGGTCAGTCCGCGCAGGTGTTTTGTCCGTTGCGGGCCCTCTCGGCGCGTCCCCCCGCGCCGGTTGGACGGCTCGAAGTCGAACTTTCCCGTGCCGAAGCTGAAAGTTTCCTGCGCAGCGGCGCGCACGATTTGTCCGAAGCGGGCTATGGAATAGCGGGGGTCGAGCTGGCCGCGGAAGTTTCCGCCGCCATCGATATCGCGCAGGACGCTTCCTCCGCCGGCGAGGGCGCGATGACGGCCAGGCTGGTTGTGCGGGTTGCCGGCGAGCCGGTTTCGGCTCGGGAAATCCGCTTTCTGCTCGAGCAGAAATCAACGCTCGTCTTCTTCCGCGACCGTTGGATCGAAGTCGACCGCAACATTCTTAAGGAAGCTCTCCGGGCGCTGGAGAAAAGCGACGGGAAAAAACTCGGGAAGAACGAGGCGCTGGCGATGGCGCTTGGCGCAGGGGCGTTAGGGCGGATGGAAATCGCCGAAATCCGCGCCCACGGATGGCTGAGGGGATTGGTGAATGAACTTAAAGGCGGTGCCGGCGCGCCGATCGATTTGTTGCGTGCGGGTGACTTGCCGCTGCCGGGGTTCACCGGCGAACTGCGTCCCTACCAGCAACGTGCCGTGGCGTGGATGAGGTTTCTTACGGAACACGGCTTCGGCGCGTTGCTGGCCGACGACATGGGGCTCGGCAAAACGATCGAGACGATTGCCTGGATTCTCTGCGCACTGCCGCGCGGCAAGCCTTGTCTCGTGGTATGCCCCTTGACGCTGTTGGCGAACTGGCGGCATGAGTTTGCGCGTTTCGCGCCGGGGCTCGCGGTGCGCGTGCACCAAGGCGAGGACAGGCTGCTGTCGCGGGGGTTTAAGCAGATGGCGACCGGTGCCGACGTGGTTCTTACCTGTTATTCGTTGCTGGTGCGCGATTATGCCGTGCTCCGGGAGACCGAGTGGTCGGCGCTGGTGCTCGACGAAGCGCAGGCGATCAAGAACCACGATACGAAAGCGGCCCGGTGTGCCCGCGCGCTCGGGGCGCGCTGCCGCATCGCCCTCACTGGCACGCCAGTGGAAAACTCGCTTGCCGATATCTGGTCGATTGAGGAATTTCTCAATCCCGGCTTTCTGGGCGAGCGTAAGATCTTTGTCGAGCGTTTTGTGAAACCCGTAGCCATCGATGAACGTTCCCGCGCCGCCGGGCGGCTCCGGCGGGCGCTCGAGCCGTTCGTCTTGCGCCGGCTCAAGAGCGACCCCGAAATCGCGGTCGAACTGGGCGAGAAGCGCGAAATCAAGGAATATTGCGTCCTGTCCTCGCGAGACCGGCGCGAATACGAAAGCGCGCTTGAAGAATATCGCTGGGGCGAGAAACGCCCGGGCGACATCTTTGCTCTTATCACCCGGCTGAAACTCGTTTGCAACGGCGAGGGCAAAATCGAGCGGCTTTGCGAACTGCTTGAGTCGATATTCGACGCGGGCGAATCGGCGCTCGTCTTTACGCAGTATGCGAAAACGGGCGCGCGGATAGTCGAAGCGATCAACGGACGTTTCGGGCGCGTATTCCCGTTTCTCCACGGCGCGCTCTCGGTTGCCGCCCGGCAGCGGCAAATCGCGGCTTTCAACGAGCAGGGGCCCAACTGCTTTGTCCTTTCCCTGCGCGCGGGCGGCTTTGGACTCAATCTCACCAAGGCCACGCACGTCATTCATTTTGACCGCTGGTGGAATCCGGCCGTTGAAGCCCAGGCCACCGATCGCGCCTACCGCATCGGCCAGTTGAAGACGGTGCTGGTGCATGCCTTTATTGCCGAAGGCACGCTCGAGGAGCATATCGACGAGATTCTCGAACGCAAGTCGCGCGTGGCCGGCTCGCTCATCCAGGCGGGAGAAGCTTTTTTGCGCGAACTTTCGCCCGAGGAATTTGAAAAGGTGGTGGCGCTCGACGATGTCTAAGCATAAACACTATCCCGTCCGCATCCCCCGCGCCGCCGCGGGCATCCGCGCGCAGGATCCGCGTGCCGGCGGCCTGCGCAGCTGGTGGGCGCGGCGCTGGATCGAAACGCTCGAACGCATGGGCATGGGCGCGCGGTTCGGGCGCAGCAAGAATTATGCCGCTTCCGGACAGGTGGTGGAAATGAAAATTGCCGGTCCGCACGTATCGGCGATTGTTGTCGGCAGCCGGGCGGATCCCTATTCTGTTTCGGTAGACTTCCGTCTGCCGGATGACGCGGCTCGTTCGCGCATAGTCGAGCGCATCAGGAGCGAACCCATGCTGGTGGCGAGGCTGCTTGTGGATGAACTGCCGATGGAAATCGAACAGATTTTCCGGCAGGAGCATTGCGATTTGTTCCCCGGAGGGAAGCTCGGCCCCGGGCGCTACGACATGACGACGAAGTGTTCGTGCCCCGATTACGCCAATCCCTGCAAACATTCCGGGGCGGTCTTGCTGATTCTGGGCGAGGAAATTGCTTGGCGGCCATCCACGCTGGTGGAACTGCGCGGCATCTCGATGGAGGAACTTTGCGGTGAAGATTGAAAGCGTGGTATTGAAGCGGATCGGGCCAGTTCCCTTCTGGCGCGGCGAAACCCGTTGTCTCGACGAACTCGATCGGATTTACCGCCGGGCCATCGTTCAGGCCAGTGCGGCGCTGTCGGCCAGCAGGAACGCTGGGTCTGCGCAGGCTCGGAGAGTTTGCGGCGTGTCGCCGACGGACGCCGCACGATGAATGGCGCCCACGATATCGAGCGCAATGGCAATGTTGCCGGCAGCCAAATGTGCGGTAAGTTGACGCGTAAAACGAGAACGGGTGCGGTTTTTTCCTGTTGAACCCAAGAGCTGTTTTCACGCAGGCGACTTCGTCGCACGCTGGAGTGCG
>CALYTX010000070.1 GCA_945487985.1 uncultured Verrucomicrobiota bacterium
ACCCGACAGGAACGAGCGGTGACGTATGGGCATGGTACAACAAGAGCGCGGCAAGAGATCTCGGGAATGAGCAACGCCTGCGTCATTGCCGGCGAGCCGAGGGGCCGCGCGTAGATCAGCTGCTCGTAGGCGATGCGTTCGCAGGCCGCGCGCGGATTGACGGTTACGATTCCAGCATCGGTTTCAATCAGCAGGTAGTTTGAGGAGGTTATCGCTAGAAACTTGAACCATTGCCATGGACGCGATGCCGTGGAGTCGGAATCGACGGCGAATTCCACCTGCGTCGGCACGCTCTGGGGCGGCGGCACGCTCGATTTCGGCGGAAGAGGCGGGATTAGCGGCACCGATGGAATGGAGCCTTGCGAACCGGATGGCGCGCCCGGATTAACCGCCGGGGTTGGCGCCGCCGCAACCGTGTTGCCGACAGGTGCTGCGGCGACGGACGGCGTGGGGGCGGACGCAGCAGTGGACGGTGGCGTGGAAACAGCTGTGCGCGGCGCCGTGAGTGCGGACTGGATGGCTTGGACGATTGCCGCCTTTACGGCAGCGTTGTTGCGGAAACGAACTTCACGCTTGGTCGGGTGAACGTTGACGTCAACCTGCGTCGGGGGCAGATCGATGAAGAGAATCGCCGCTGGTCGCACTTCGCCTGCGCGCCGCGGATATGCCTCCTTCAGCGCGTACGCGATGGACGGCGCGGTTGCCGCGCGCCCATTGACGAATATGTACTGGTCGCGCCGGGTGGGCGCGTTGAGGTTTGGCCTTTCGACGAAGCCGCGCACAACGATTGCGTTGTCTTCGCAGTCGTTATTTTCGATAGGAAGCAGCTCGGAGAAAAAGTCTTTGCCGAACAGATCCAGAATGCGATCTGCCAAATTGCTTGCGCCGGAAAGGCGGTAGACTTCACGACCGTCGACTGTCAGGACGAAGCCAATTGCGGGGTTGGCGAGCGCGTGCACGGCAAAAATCTGGCGTACATGGCTTTCTTCGGTTGCATAGGCGCGCAGGAACTTGCGCCGCGCTGGGATGTTGCAGAACAGATCTCGTACCTCGACGAGGGTTCCGGGCGGACACCCTGCGGCGCGGATATCAGCAACTGCGCCGGCGTTCACTTCGATTGCAGTGCCCTCGTCGCTATCGTGGCGACGGGTGGTGATTGTAAAGCGCGAAACGGCGGCAATGGAGGGAATTGCTTCTCCGCGGAAGCCGAGGGTGTCGATTTGCTCGATATCGTCGACATCGAGAATTTTCGATGTTGCTTGGCGTTCGAGCGACAGCACCGCGTCTTCGCGCGTCATCCCCGAGCCGTCGTCCTGCACGGCGATGAGCTTGCGTCCGCCTTGGGAGATGTTGATGCGGATGTGCTGGGCACCAGCGTCAATGGCGTTTTCAACTAATTCTTTGACCACCGAGGCGGGGCGTTCAACCACTTCGCCCGCAGCGATCTTGTTCGCTACATGCAGCGGCAGCACATGGACGTGTCCGTCACGCTTGATCATGGCAGTTGCGTCGATCAGAGATCGAGATTGATGTTTCTTCGTAAAAAGGTGGGAATATCGAGGTCTTCGCCGTTCCAGACCGTAGGCTCGGCGTTGTTGAACCTTCCGCGCCCCTGGGGACCTTGCGCGAGGGGATTGCGGTTTTTGCGCTGTTTCTTGGGCGTGATGGCGCTGCCGGTTTTACCGTCCGACTCGTCCTTGCCAGTCGATTCAAACAGCATAACGACGAGAGAAATCCGACCCGAGAAAGTTGTTTCATCATTGACCGTGGCTAATTCGAACGCGCAAGTCTCGCCAAATTTCGAACGGACGCCCTGGGCGATTTCGCCGACTTCGGCCAAGCGTAGATCATCGCCGGCAAGCACGCCGCAGAGAATCGCGCGTACTTCGCCCGAACCGTTCGTAAGCAATGGCGCCTGAGCGACGGCTGCAAGTGCGTCGGCCACTCGGTTTGCACCTTGTGCGGTGACCGTTGCGAAGCGTGCGCGCCCTGCTCGGGCAACGAGATGGCGGATGCGTTCGGCGTCGAGCCTGATGTAGCCTGGCTTTCCTGCGAGACGCCAGAAGAGGGTAACTCCCGATGCGAGCGTGTCGACGGCGCGGCGCATTGCCTCGTCCATCGGCTCGGCTCCGCCAACAAGCTTGTCAAGCGGCACGAAGAAGCTTGCGTTGGCCTCTTCTTCGATCAGCGGCATGATTCCGCGGGCGTTCTGCAGCCGGTCGGGTCCTTCAAAGGCGAAAGGAATCGTCGCGAAGACGACCGTCGGAATGCCGCGGTCTTTGAAGTGGCGCACCGCTTCGAGTGTGCCGCCGCCGCCCGTGCCGCCGCCGAGGCAGGTTACAATCACTGCCAGGCGCACATCTTCAAGTGCTTCGTCGACGATGGCAATGGAATCCTCCGTGGCCAGACGCGCGGTGACAATGTCTCCGCCGGCTCCGCGACCAGATAGGCGGTCGCCTCCGAGTAGATAAAAGGGGGTGTTTTCGTGACCCGAGGCCGCGTCGGTGTCGATTGTGATGAATCGGAGATCTTCGCCGTAGGCGCGTTTGACGCCGCGCGCAATTGCCGCGCCGGCCCCGCCGATGCCGACGAGCAGCATCGGGGCTTTGTCGCTTATTTCTTCCATTTGAGCAGATCTCCGAAAATGGATTTCAAGATTGATTTCTCTTCGTAGTTGCGGTGGGCGTAAAGGAGCGCGCCGGCAACGGCGGCGAAGGACTCGTTGTGGCGTTCCTCGCCCAGTCCATCGACATTGACGGGCTTCCCGACGCGCACGGGCATGCCCAGCTCGCGCTGAATCAGCGCATCGATGCCGCGCATCGCTGCGCCGCCGCCGGTTATGAACGCGCCTGCGTGCATGCGATGCAGCAGCGAGGCGTGTTCGAGCTTTTCGCAGAGAATGGAAAACAGTTCGCGCAACCGGGCGTTGACGACGGTGTCGAGCGCGAGTCGCGAGATGGTGCGCGAATCCATAAGCGGGGATGAGCCTGGGATCCGTACGCGTGGATCGCCTTCGTTCGCGCCGATGATTGCGCTCGCTTCCCGGATTTTTAGCTCTTCGGCTTGGGCTTGAGTAGTCTGGAACGCGTGGGCGATGTCGTTGGTGATATGGTCGCCGCCGATGCCGATTACCCCGGTGCAGGCGAGATAGCCGTCTGAATAGGCGGCGAACCCCGTAGAACCGCCGCCGATGTCGAGCACGAGCGCGCCGTTGCGCTTCTCAAGATCGCTCAGTACCGCGTCGCCCGCGCAAGTGGCCGCGAAGAGCGGTTCGCGAATTTCGAGATGGGCGTCGCCGGCTGCGGTGCGCGCATCGTTGATGCGGTTGAGGTCGGCGTGAATCTGAATGGTGTCGAGTTTGAGCACGCTGCCCGACATTCCTTTGGGGTCGGCGATGCCGCACATATCGTCGACGGCGTAGGAGCGGTCGGCGAAATCGAGCAACTCCCGGTCGCGAGGAAGGGCGAGGGAGCGCGTTTTGTGAATCACCGTGTTGATGTCTTCGGCCGTCACCTTTGCGGAAGCGATCACCGCCTGGCCAGTGTAGTTGTCGGCCTTGACATGTTGGCCGGAGACGACGAGAAAGGCGTTGACAATCGAAATGGTGTTGTTAAGCGCGTTCTGCTTTCGCTCGATTTCCCGCAGCACGCTGCGGATTGAGCGCGTTGCCTGGTTGATGTCGAGAATCTGGCTTTTGCGTACGCCGACCGACGGAATTTCTGCGTGGCAGGAAACCTTCAATCGTTCGCCTGCGACGGCTTCACCAACGGCCAGAACTGTGCGGGTGGTGCCGATTTCTAGCGCGGCATAGATATTCATTGGATCGGCTCCTTGGTGTTGGCGTAAATCTGGTTGCCGGGAATGGCTGTCCAGACGAGCGGACGCGGCGCCGGGCCGCTGCTCGTGGCGATTTTCGTCTTGACGGCCTGGTAAAGTTGATTGTAGACTTTTTCGAGCGAGTCTTGCGTAGCGGAAGTCGGTTCGTCCATCGACTCCCATTCGATGCGCACGATGTCGTTGTTGCCAAGAACGAGCTTGATGAAGTCGATCGGTGTAGTGTCCGCCACGTTCACGGGCATGTCGAGATAGCGCGCGCTACGGGAAAGCTGCAACAGGCTTAATGCTGCCCGAGTGCGGCCGGTGAGCCGCTTGCCCGCGACAATCGGGTTTTTAATTCCGCCTTCGCAAATGATTTCAGGCAGGAGATTTATGCCTTTATAGCGTTCGAAGACGACTCCTTCATCGTCGACAACGTTCCCCCCGAGGCGTACCTTTCCCCGGGCTGGCCGTAGCCGGGCGATGGGAACACGCTCTTCCACGGCGATTTCCACCCGGTCTGGCAAGTGGCGCTCGACTTTCAATTCCCGAATGTTGGGGATGTCGCGGAGAATCTCTTCGCGCTTGCCGCGGAAATCGATGAGGGCGAGATTGGCACCTTTTTTCAGGCCGAAGCGTTCGAGGATGACGCCAGGGAGGATGTGTTTGCCGGTGTGTACTTTTACCTGCCGGGCAACATCGACGATTTGGCACTGGTCAATCCACAGCGCGCGCAGTTGCGAATATGCAGCGTAGATAGCGATCGCGATTGCGGTGAGCACGACCAGCCCCGCGACGATGCAAACCATTCTTTTCGTGGCGCCTTTTTCCCTTATCTGGTTAGACTTCATTTTCATAGGTGGCGTGGCAATCGTTCCTGCGTTCAGTCATGCCGGGCGGAAAGAAGAATTCGCTCGCAAACCTGCGCGAATGTGAGCCCGGTTTTTATACCGGCCTTGGGGACCAGAGAGTGGGAGGTGAAGCCGGGGGAGGTGTTGAGTTCAAGCACGTACGCTCGCCCCAACGGGGAGACACGGAAATCGACGCGCGTTACGCCGCGGCAGCCGACGGCTTTCGTCGCGGAGACAGCCAGATCCTGAAGCTTCGCCGAAAGCGCGCCGTCTTCAAGGAAGGGATATTCGGTTTCCTGCGAGGTGTATTTTTCCTCATAGCCATACCAGCCGTTCTTGGCGACGATTTCGATGACTGGCCACGCCTCGCCGCCTACTACCGCCACGGTGAATTCACGCCCGGGGATGAATTCCTCCACCAGTACGGGCTTGTCGGACGGTTGGCAGGCGAATGCCGCGGCGAGCGCGCGTGGCCAATCTTCCACCTTGGCGACTTTGGAAATGCCCACAGAACTACCGTCGCAGGGTGGCTTGACGACGACCGGCAGCGGCAGCGGCGATTGGGGAGTGTCGGGGTGGGCAAGATCCCAGCGGGCCGTCGGCAGATTGTGCATTTCCAGCACGAGCTTCGTCTTGAGCTTGTCCATGGCGATTCGCGAGGCAGCCGCCCCTGGGCCGGTATAGGGTATTTTCAGTTGGTCGAGCGCAGATTGCACACCGCCGTTTTCGCCCCAGCCACCGTGCAGAGCGATGTAGACCACGTCGGTGTTTTTCGGCAGGGACGCGAGGCTTTCCTCGGTCAGGTCGACGGACACGACACGATATTTCCCGAGGCTCGACAATGCATCGGCGATATTTTTCCCGGAGGCGAGCGACACCTCCCGTTCGCTCGATGTTCCTCCCATTAAAACCGCAACTTGTTTCATCGCCCCATAGTATACCAAATGTGTGGTATAATGTGATGGAAAATGCGCGCGAAGAAAATACATTTCATGGGCGTGGGCGGCGTGGGAATGGCTGCCCTCGCCGTTTTGGTCAAGGCCCAGGGCGCGGATGTTTCCGGCTGCGACAAGACATCCTCTCCGCGCACCCGGTGGCTTGAATCGAAGGGTATTCCCGTTGCCATCGGCCACGACGAACGGCATCTTGCCGGTGTTGACGAGGTGATAGTGACGCCAGCCGTTCACGGCGATATTCCCGAGCTGTTGGCCGCCAAGCGCGTGCGCTATCGCGGCGAAGTGCTCGCGCAAATAGTCAGCTCGCGCGAAAGTATTGCGGTGTGCGGTTCACACGGCAAAACAACCACCGCTACTTATATCGCGCGGCTGCTGCGCGCTCTCGGCGAGGATGCAGCCTGGGCCATTGGTGGGGAAACGGGTAGCTTCCCTGTCGCTGGGCAGGGCGAAGGAGTGCTGGTTGTCGAGGCAGATGAATCTGATGGCACGCTCGCCCTGTACCATCCCGCGCTGCTTGTTGTCACCAACTGTGAATACGACCATCCCGATTATTTCAAGACGCCCGAGGATTATTTCGCCTGCTACGAGACCGCGCGGAAGAATGCGCGTGAAACAATCGAAAGCGAAAGCTTGGGCGGGCTGGAAGAGCTTTTCGGCGACGCGAGCTGGGTTGCGGCACTTGCGCCCCACAACCGCAGGAACGCGCGCGCAGCCGTCGAGGTTGCGCTTCGTCGCGGACACTCGCTCGCGGCGATCGGCAAGGTGCTTCCCGGCATTGCCGCCGAGCTGCCAGACCGGCGATTCCAGCAAATTTACCCGCCCTCTTCGTTTGTCTCCGCGCAGCCCCCCGCGGCGTATGTGATTGCCGATTACGCTCACCATCCAACTGAGATGAAGTGCGCCATCGCCATGGCGCGCGCTCGTTGCAAGGGGCGGTTGCGCGTATTGTTCCAACCCCATCGCTATTCGCGCACCAAGGCGCTTATCAAGGACTTTCCCGCCGCATTCGCAGGGGTCGATGAAGTTGTGTTTTGTCCTGTCTACGCCGCCTTTGAGCATCTGCTGGAAGGGGGGCAGAGCGCTGATTTGTACAAAGAATGCCGCGAAAGGACAATGTCCGACGCTGGGAATACGCGTTACTATCTTTCGCGTTCTTGCCGGGAGGCGTGGGAACATGCTCGCAATTCGATGTCCGGAGGAGATGTAACACTGTTGCTTGGCGCGGGCGACATCATCGATCTTGCCGATGAAGTTCGCAGGGATCTGGAAGCCAAATTTGGTGCGCGGTCGAACCCGGCGGCGTTTGCTGCGCCGGTTCGACATTTTGTCATCGGGGCAGGAACGAACACTTGGAAAAGCGATTTGACCCTTTCCGAGAAATATGTGCAGACAGACGGGCCGGCCGCACGTGCCGGCGTTGCGCTCCTCGCTGACCATCCCGGGCTTATGCCGTGGATGGCTGGAATCCCCGGCACTG
>CALYTX010000071.1 GCA_945487985.1 uncultured Verrucomicrobiota bacterium
AGATTGGCGCCAGCTGAAAAGCCCATGATTCCCACGCGCTTCGGATCGATGCCTAACTCGACGGAGTGCGCACGCACCCAACGGATGGCGCGTTGCGCGTCTGCAAGTGCAGCATCGCGCTGATCAGGGACGCGGTATTTGAGAATCACACCACTGATACCCAGCGTTTTCAGCCATTGAGCAACTTCGACTCCCTCGTGGTTCCAGGCGAGAATTCCATAGCCCCCGCCGGGACAAATCACTACCGCCGGCACGGGTCTGGACGCGCCGGGGACTTTCGTGACGACCACCGCCGGCACGCTGACATTGTTTATGCGAACAATATCATCACGAAAAGGCTCCACGCCTTCGCTTTTGGGGTTATTGCTCGCAAAAGCAATCTTTTCTTTCGGCCAAATCTGCGCCGTGACCGTAGGCTTTTCTTCAGCCGCCGCAAAGCCAATGCTACAAACCACTATCGCCGCAATCATATTCGCCTTTGTCAGCATACCTCAGCCCCTTTCCTCTTCGAGAATTCGCATCCGCAATAACCCTGACGATACAACCCAAGTTCTCTGGCGCGCCGCACCGACAGCTTGAATCCCTCGCCTTTCTTAAAATCGTAACGCAGAAATTCCGGCACCTCTCCGTCCGGATGCGTCTGGCGAATCGTCTCCGCTGCCGCCTCGCCGGCACCGAACACAACCGCCGAAATCTTATGGGGGCTCACGGTGAGCGAACTGGCGAAACCGTCGTAACCATGCGCGGCGGCATAGGCCGCTGCGCGCGCCAGACTGAAACGGAAACACTTTGCGCACCGAGCTCCCTTCTCTGGCTCATTCTCCAACCCGGCGGCGACAGTTTTGAGCCACGAATCATGGTCGTAATCATCGACGATAAGTTCGACGCCATCCGCCAACGACAGTTTGGCCGCCGCCTCCCGGCGTTTTTCAAATTCCTCGATTGTATCGAGGTTTGAATTGGAGTAGAACATCGCAACCTCGCAACCCCCGGCTTTGAGACGAGGCACGCACGCGCTCGCGCAAGGTCCGCAGCAGGTATGGAGAAGAACCCTCATCAAAATCACACCCCGGGAAATGCGCCATCGGTGACATCTTTAACATACGCGGCGAAGGCCGCGCGGACATCCCCAGCCAGATGAGCATACTGCTTCACAAACGACGGCGCATTTTCATTCAAACCTAAAAGATCGTGCATCACCAGCCACTGCGCATCGCAGGCAGGCCCCGCGCCGATGCCAATCGTCGAAATCTTCAGTTCCGCGGTGATTTTCGCGGCAAGATCGGCAGGGATGCACTCAAGCGTCACCGCAAATGCGCCCGCCGCCTCGACCGCGCGTGCATCGGCTGCGACCTGTGCCGCAGCTTCGCCCTTCCCCTGCTTCTTGAAACCTCCGAACTGGTTGACGCTCTGCGGCGTCATGCCAACGTGCGCGAGCACGGGAATACCCGCCTCGGTCATGCGCCGGATCAGTCCGCACACGCGCGCGCCGCCCTCGAGCTTCACCGCGTCGGCTCCCGCCTGGATGATGGCGACGGCATTCTTCATCGCCTCGTCATCGCCGCACTGGTACGATCCAAACGGCATATCGCCGACTACCATCGCGCTCTTCACCACGCGCGCCACCGCCGCCGTCGCCGACAGCGTCTGGCTCATCGTCACGGGAAGCGTCGTTTCATATCCAAGCGCAACCATGCCCATCGAGTCTCCTACCAGAATGATGGGCACGCCTGCTTCATCTGCAAGGCGCGCAAAACACGAATCATAAGCCGTGCAACAGCCTAATTTCCGAACGCCCTTGGCGGATCGGACACTCGCGACATTCCATTTCTTCATTAGTGGATATTCCCCCGTGACGGATGCGACTTGGCCTTGGGCTTCTCAAGCTTCAGGAAGGTTGCGAACTTCAAGGCCTCGGCGGGAATCTCCTCGCCCGTTGTGTCGGGCATCTCGGCGAGATCCATGCCGTGCTCTGCATGCGTGTGATGGAACTTGACCTTCGGCTTGACAATCCCGCGCAGCTCTTCTTTGAAGACGTCGAGCCCCTCGCCAGTCGCACAAGAAACCGCAATCGGCTCCAATCCCAGCTCGTCAACGAAGCGCGCAAGATTTTCCTGCGCCTCGGGCGCGTCCATCTTGTTGGCGACCACGAGGTGTGGACGCTCTGCCAGCTCGGCTGAATATTCCTCAATCTCTTTGCGCAAGATTCTGAAATCTTCCCACGGCAAACGGTTATCGCTTCCGGCCATATCGATGACGTACACAAGAACCTTAGACCGCTCTAAATGCCTGAGGAAGGCCAACCCCAGCCCTACACCTTTGGCCGCACCCTCGATAATGCCAGGAACATCAGCCATGGCAATGTTCGCGTAATCGTCGTAGCGAATAGTGCCGACAATTGGATTAAGCGTCGTAAAAGGATAGCTGGCAATCTTCGGCGTGGCCGACGACAAGGAGCTTAACAGCGAACTTTTGCCGGCGTTCGGAAAGCCCAGAAGCCCCGCGTCGGCGATGGTCTTCAATTCCAGGCGCAAACGCTTTTCCTCTGGCTCGCCGCCGGGAGTGTGTTCGGTCGGAGCCTGATTGACCGACGATTTGAAATGCACATTGCCATAGCCGCCGGCACCACCCTTGGCGACAATTACGCGTTGACCAGGCTCGGTAATGTCAGCAATCAAAAGCCCGGTGTCGGCGTCATACACCTCGGTGCCGCGAGGCACGGGCACAACAAGATCCTTGCCGCGCTTGCCGTACATCTTCTGGGATTGTCCGTTCTCGCCGTCTTGCGCGTAGCATTTCGGGTCGTAGTAGAGCGACAGAAGAGAATTAATGTGGTCGGAAGCGACGAAGACCACATCGCCGCCGCGACCGCCGTCGCCGCCATCGGGACCGCCAAACTCAACCAGGGCTTCGCGCCGCATCGACATCGAGCCGTCGCCGCCGCGTCCAGACCGAACGCGCACTTCCACCTGATCGATAAAAGTTTTCGCTTTCATGGCGGATATTATAGCAAATCAACGCGCATTCGGCTCCGCCGCCTACGCCAATGACAAAGCCTACTACCAGCAACTCGCCGGCCAAACCCCGCCTGGCGACGGACAAGTGAAGTTCGACCGCGAGCATAGAATGTTCGGCGTAACTATCGCACGCACCGCGGGCTTTTTTGCCGAAAGCGGGAAACACGAGTGCGGACCGCTCGCGGCCAGACTAAAGACCATTCTCAAAAGTTGGGGTCGCCTACCCCATCTGATGCGCGCAGGCAAGGCCGAAATCGTCCTCGCCCTCCAGGGCGAAGCTTATCGCGTCCACGCGCTGGCCGCCGATGGCTCGCGCCGCGCGGAAATACCCGTCGAATTCTCGGCCGGCTCACTCAAATTCACAGCCGACACCGCGCGCGATCTCTCCGAGGCAACCTACCTTTACGAGATTGTCCGCCAAGACCGCTGACGACGCCAACCTTATTCGAAGCCGAAGTAGTCGCGAGCGTTGTTGAACGAAATGTCGCGGACAATACCGCCGAGCCATTCGAGGTCGTACGGCAATTCGCCCTTCTCGATTTCTTCGCCGAGCTTCTGGCAAAGAAGGCGGCGGAAATACTCGTGCCGAGTATAGCTCAGGAAGCTGCGCGAATCGGTGAGCATGCCCACAAAATTGCCGAGCGACCCGAGCGCGCTCAGCGTTTCGAGCTGCCGGCGCATGCCGTCTTTCTGGTCGAGGAACCACCACGCCGCGCCAAGCTGAATCTTGCCTCGTTCGGGGCCCTTCTGGAAACTTCCCATTACGCTGGCGAGCATTTCGTTATCACGCGGATTGAGCGAATAAAGGATGCACCGCGGCAGCGCGTCAGCGCTTTCGAGCCGGTCGAAGAGCTTGGCCAGTCCCAGCGCCGAATCGGCGCAGCCAATCGCATCGAAGCCCGTATCAGGGCCGATGAGACCGAACATCTTCGAGTTGAGGTTGCGGATGCAGTTGAAGTGCAGCTGGGTCGTCCAACCCGCAGCGGCGTCGAGCTTGAGGCATTCGAAAAGCAAATCGGCGTAGCGGCCCGATTCGGGGATGTCCACCAGCCCATAGTCTGAAACCTTACAACCGTTCGCTTCGAAATACTGGTGCCGCTCGGCGAGATGAACCATCGGGTCCGTGCCGTTGGCGACAGCCTCTTTGAGAATTCGGTCAGGACGCCACGCGGGCAGCACCTTGACGCCGAAAGGATTTTCGGCGATTTCACGATGATATCGAAGATCGTCATCGGGGTCGTCGGTGGTGCAGACGACTTTAACGTTCGACTTCTTCATCAGTCCGCGAGCCGAAAACCACTCTTCGCGTAACTTTGCGTTGCACTGCTCATAAATACGTGCGGCGCTTGCACCGCACAACCGTTCGCTTACCCCGAAATAACGCGCCAGCTCAAGATGCGACCAATCGAAGAGCGGATTGCCAACCAGCCGTTCCATCGTCTTGGCATAAGCCTCGAATCGCTCCCATCCGCTGGCGCACCCATCCGGACCGCGGCCGGAGCAAAGCCGTTCGGCGAAACCGTTCGACCGCATCTGCCGCCATTTGTAGTGGTCGCCGCCAAGCCATACCTCGGCGATATCGCTCCACCGCTGGTCGCCGGCGATTTCCGCGGGCGGCAGGTGGCAGTGGTAATCGATAATCGGCATGGTCTCGGCGTAGCCATGGTAAAGCTCGCGCGCAGACGGGGTGGTCAGCAGAAAATCATCATGGATGAAAGGCTTGGGGGAGGGCATTGTGCTCAGAGTCCTTTCCTTGCGTATTTAAGCCCGATTTCGAGTCCACGCAGTTCGGCAAGGCCAATAAGTCGACCGCCATAACTGTAGCCGCAATAGCATTTGCGACCCTTGTCGATCTCGAGCAGGCGACCATGGTCGGGGCGCACCACAATCTTCTCGCCGCGGCGTTTTTCCTCTTTTAGAAATTCTTCGAACAGCCGCGGCATATCCGTGTTGCCGCAAAGGTGGCACTGCGCTTCGTGAAACACTTTGTCATCGGTGTATTCGAGATTGCGGAAGTGGCAGAAATAGACGCGCGAACCGAACCTCTTCATAATCGCGACGGCGTCGTTCTGCGGGTCGCCTCCAAGCGATCCGGTACAAAGCGTTAGACCAATGTGTTTCGAGGGACAGCGTCGATACATCTCGGCAATGTCCTTCGCGTTCGAAAGAATACGCGGCAAGCCGAAGATAGGGTGCGGCGGATCGTCCGGATGAATGCACATATTAACGCCGGTTTCCTCCAGCACGGGCGTTATCTCGTTGAGAAAGGCGTACATATTCTCGCGCAGACGCCGATCGTCAATTCCCTCGTAGGTCTTGAGCTGGGCGAGAAACTCCTCCGGGGTGAGATCGTCGACAGTGCCGGGGAGCCCGCAAAGGACCGAATCGGCAACCCGCTTTTTCTCCGCGGCGGAGAGCTTCTTCCACAGACGCGATGCGCGCGCTTTCGTTTTGGCGTCGTATTCTTTTTCGGCTCCGGGACGCTTCAGGTAGAACATATGGAAACCGGCCAGCTCGTGTGCATTGTATTCGAGACAGGTCGAACCATGGGGCAGTGCGTAAGCGAGGTTCGAGCGCGTCCAGTCCAAAACCGGCATGAAGTTGTAGCATACCGTCTTGATGCCGCATTTGGCAAGATTGCGCAACGTAACCTTATAATTCTCGATGTATTGCCGGTAATTGCCCGTGCGTTTTTTGATCTCTTCGTGAACCGGCACCGATTCTACTACCGACCAGACCATGCCCGCATCCTTCACCTTTTTCGCGCGCGCCTTGATTTCCTTCACCGGCCATACTTCGCCAGGCTTGCGCTCGTAAAGCGCGGCAACGACATCAGTCACTCCCGCCTGCCGGATCTCCTTCAAGGTGATCGCGTCCGCATCACCGTACCAGCGCCAACCCTGTTTCATCGTTCAGTTTCCTTTCTCACTTAAAGTTCTACTTGCTTGTATTTCGGCACGAGCACCTTCATGCAGCACCACCCGACAATGTAGGCAATCGCGCAATAACTGAAAAGAATCATATATCCGGCCGGCTTGCCCGTGTAGCCGCAGAACGAAAACGCCTCGCCGGCATTGTCGGCGTATGTGAAGAGCTTGCCGGCGGCCTTGTTGATGATGAAACTGCCGCAACCGGCCGCGCACTGGGCGATGCCGGTCAAGGTGGCGATCGTCGATTTAGGGAACATATCACCGACAACGGAGTAGACATTCGCGCTCCATGCCTGATGCCCGGCGCAGGCAAGCCCGATTATCGTCGCAACGCCGAAAGCGGCGAGAAGTTTCATTCCCTGCGAGCACCCAACTCCCCAAACCCCGAGCGGCTGGGCGCCGAGCGCGAGCAGCGGGAAGCACGCGAAAACGAACATCGCAACCATGCGCCCCTCGTAGGGATTCATTCCGCGGCGGTTGACCATATAGGTCGGCAGCTTGCACAAGAGAATCGAAACGAAGGTGACAATCGCATAAAGCGTGAAGATAAGTGCCATGCCCTCGCGCGTGTCGCTTTTGTAACCAAACTGGTCGGAGATGTAGCCCGGCGTCCAGAAGAGGAAAAACCACCACACGCCGTCAGTAAGCAGCCGCCCCAGCACCAGCGCCCAGGTCTGCTTGAGCGAGAAGGCCTTGGCGTAGGAAATCTTAGGACCCTCGCTTTCGGTGACGGTTCCGGCAGTGGCGCAATCGTCCTGTCGGATGTATTCAAGTTCCGCCGCACCCACACGTGAATTCTCCTCCGGTTTGCGGTAGAGCCACACCCAAAAACCCATCCAAATAAATCCGAGCGCACCGATTATCGCAAACGCCCATTCCCAGCCGCAATAACGCGCAATGAGCGGAATCGTCAACGGCGCGGCAAGCGCCCCCACCGACGAGCCAGAGTTGAAAATCGAAGTCGAAAACGCGCGGTCTTTCTTCGGGAAATACTCCGCCGTAACCTTGATTGCCGCGGGGGAATTCCCCGCCTCGCCGAGCGCCAGCACCGCGCGGCAGGCGAGGAACAGCCACACCGAAACGGTTATGCCCATCATCGAA
>CALYTX010000072.1 GCA_945487985.1 uncultured Verrucomicrobiota bacterium
AGGGCAGTTCGTGTGGACCGGCTGCGACTATCTCGGCGAGAACTGGCCATATTGCCGCGGTACGGAACGCTACGGCATCAACATCTCCTCCAACGAATACGCCCGCAGTTCCTATTTCGGGGTTTGCGATTTGCTGTGCCTGCCCAAGGATAGCTATTGGAACTACCGTGCCGAGTGGCGCGATGACGTGCCTACGCTGCAGCTTTCGCCCATGCACTGGACCTTTCCGGGGCGGGAAGGCAAAGCCCGTCCGGTGCAGGCTTATTCCTCCTGCGACACGGTCGAGCTTTTCGTCAACGGCAAAAGCTATGGACGGCGCACGAAGGATAAGTCGGCAAAGTCTTACGCGCCGCGCTTCTGGGGCGACGACTGCGAGGATCCCGAAGGCTATTACAAGGTGCTTTCGCGCTATCGTCTACTGTGGCCGGAAGTCGTCTACGAGCCGGGGGAGATCATGGCCGTGGCCTACGACAGTGCCGGCCGTCCGGTGATGACGAACGTGTTGCGCACGGCCGGCGCGCCGGTTCGCGTATGCTTAGAGCCGGAAAGCAACGAACTGCCGGGCGACGGCGAAACCTACGTCTTCGTGAAGGTGACCACGCTCGACGCCGATGGCACGTTTGTGCCTGGCAATTGCAGCCGCGTAACATTCCGCCTTGAAGGTCCGGGCGAAATCGTCTCGGTCGGCAACGCCAATGCTCGCGGACACGAATCGTTCAAGCAGACCGGCGGCCACAGCCTTTATTACGGCGTGGCGGGGCTGTTCCTGCGGCGTTTCGAGGGCGCGGAAGGCGCCATCAGGCTCACCGCCTCGTGCGAGGGCCTCGCGCCGGCGCAAATCGAATTGCGATGAGGCTAAAGCGCTTTTTCGAAACGGCGATAGTCGTCTTGACCATGCCGCTGTGGATCGCGGCGCTCGCCGTCGCGGTGGCGGCGGTGTTCTTCGCGATGGGCAGGCCGGTATTGTTCCGCCAGGAGCGCGCCGGACTGGGCGGAAAGATCTTTCGCATCCTCAAGCTGCGCACGATGCGCTCCGGGGCGGGGGAGGATTGTGAGCGGCTGACGCGGACGGGACGGTTCTTGCGCAGAACATCCTTGGACGAATTGCCGCAGCTTTTCCATGTGCTTTCCGGAAAGATGGCGTTAGTCGGACCGCGTCCGCTCCCGGCGCGCTACTTGTCGCGTTTCACACCCGAAGAATTGCGCCGCCACGAGGTGCGCCCTGGCATTACGGGGTGGGCGCAGGTAAACGGACGCAACGCGATTGACTGGGACCATAAAATTGCGCTCGATCTTTGGTATGTCAAGCACCGTTCGATAGCGCTTGACCTGAAAATAATCGTCCTTACGTTCGCGCGAGTCTTCGCCGGGAGCGGAATCGACGCTGAGGATGGCGTAACGATGGGCGAGTTTCGTCCGGATTTGGCAAATAAACGCGTAAAGGCGGTGCTTTGACGCAACCGGTGCGGAGACCACTCAATGGCAAGGAAAGGAAGCGAAGGATGAAACCGTTTCAAACGGCTATGGTTCAAGGATGGAAGGATTTCGCAGCGGGGAAGATTGATGCGGCGGCATTGAAGGCGGTCACCGCTGGGTTTGGGATCTATCCTCAACGCAACGATATGGCAATGATGCGCATCCGCCGTCCGGGCGGAATCGTCACTACGGACGAGTTGCGGTTTATTGCCGGTATCATCAGCAAATACTCTGCTGGTTTCGCCCATATCACCACGCGCCAGGCAGTCCAGATCCACTCCATGCCTCCTGGCAGCGTTCCGGACGCACTTGATGAGCTTGAGGCGCGGGGAATGTATTTCCGCGGCGGCGGGGGCGATACCTTCCGCAACACGCTGGTGACAGATTTCTCAGGACTGAAGGAGGATACTGTCTTTGACGTAATGCCGTACGCACGCAAGCTTTCGGAATTCTTCTATTCCTTCGATACCGCCTACGCACTGCCGCGGAAGATTAAGATCGGCTTTGCCGACGGTCCTTCCGGAGCCGCGATTGCGCAAGTGCAGGATCTCGGATTTGTCGCTAGGGTGGTCGATGGCAAGCGTTGCTTCGAGACTTATTTCGCCGGCGGCATTGGATTCAAACCGCGCACAGGCATTAAGCTTTTCGACAGTCTGCCCGCCGAGCAATGCGTGCAGCTCGCCTTTGCGCTCACGCGGCTTTTCAACGACAAGGGGTGTCGGACCAACCGCGCCCATGCGCGTATCCGGTTTTTGCGTGAAGATTTCGGCGACGAAGCGCTTTGCGCAATGCTACTTGAATATTTTGAAGTAGCGAAGAAGAATTCACCATTGTGTCCTGAGGAAATTCTTCCCGCCGAGGATCGCCCCGCGACGCATTTTCCTGAAAACGCCGTCCCCGCGGCGGGTTTTGAAACCTGGCGTGCACTGGCGACGAGGCCGTTGGCCGGTGGCATGGTCGGGGTGCGTCTGTTCGTGCCGTTTGGCAATTTCACCGCCGGCGAGCTTGAGAGTTTTGCGCGGACTATGGAGAAATACGGCGCGAGCCGTCTGCAGATTGTCGCCACGGAAGACTTCGTGCTGGCGGTAAGCGCCAACCAGCTGGCCGGGCTTTACAATGTGCTGATGGAGGAGCTGGGTGCGCGCGATTACACGATGCGCAGTTTTGTTGGACATGTTACAACTTGCATCGGCTCGACGGTGTGCAAGTCGGGCGTGCAGGATTCACCTATCTTCGGGCAGGCGCTTGCGGAGGAATTTGACCGCGCGCTCATGCCGATAGATACGCCCGCGAAATTGGCCAAGGCCGCGAAGATTCTTGCCGAGGTCAAAATTTGCGGCTGCCCCAACAGCTGCGCCAACCCGCCTGCGGCGGAATTCGGGTTTGTATGCAAGAAGAATACCGCCGGCGAAATGCAGTTGGTGCCGTTTGCTCCCGTTAAGCGCAATCCGCTTGAGCTCGGGAAGATGATGGGGGGAGAGCCTAAATCCATCGCCAGCACTGCTACGGACATTCTTGCGCGACTTGGGTAGATTTCTTTTCGCTTCAACTTAGATCTGAAGTTGTGGTATAATTATTCTAAGTATGAAAATCATTTTGATAGCAAATATGAATGGCGGACTCATCGGAATGACCTTTTCCGCCATCACTGAAATTACCATCGGTCGCGAAGTCGGCAATACAATCGCGCCGCTCACAGCCGACGGAATGTCGCGTCACCACGCTAAAATCTATTTCAAGAACGGCCAGTGGTTTGTCGAAGACCTCGGCAGCACAAACGGCTCGTTCCGTTTCGGTCAGCGGCTTGAAGGTCCGTGTGTGCTCAGCGCGCGCGACCAGCTGCAGTTCGGTAAGTTTTCAATGTCGGTCGATGAAATAGATCTCACTGAACCGGCCGTAATGTCAGCACCTGCGCCAGCACCGGCGCCTGCGCCTGCTCCGGCACCTGCACCGGCGCCGGCTCCGACACCTGCGCCTGCGCCTGCTCCTGCTCCTGCGCCTGCTCCGGCTCCAACACCTGCGCCTGCTCCCACTCCGGCACCCGCGCCAGCGCCTGCTCCAGCACCTGCGCCTGCTCCCACTCCGGCACCCGCGCCTGCGCCTGCTCCGGAACCCGCGCCTGCGCCTGCTCCTACTCCGGCACCCGCGCCTGCTCCGGCACCCGCGCCAACGCCGACTCCCACGCCCGCGCCTGCGCCTGTCAAGCCGATGATGACTCCGGCACAGGCGGCCGTGGCAGGGGCTGCGGCAGAAAGGGCACAGACCGCTGCGCCGATGCGGCGTCCGACCTTGCCGATTAAGCCGGGGATGCGACCAATCCCAGGTGGCATAACTAAAATTGGTGCGGGCGTTAAACTGCCGCCTAAGCCAACCCTGGGATCGGGCGTCAAATTACCGCCTAAGCCCACGTTGGGTGCTGGCGTCAAATTACCGCCTAAGCCTATGTTGGGCGCAGGTATCAAATTGCCGCCTAAGCCAGCGTTTGGCAATGCAGTAAAAATGCCGAAATCTGCGTCTGTACCACCTAAGGTCGCGCCGAAGCCGCAGAAGATTGAATCAGCGCCAGTTGTGGAGATGACTCCCGTGGCAGATATTCCTGATTTAGTGACACCTGCGCCTGCTCCGGCTCCTGCGCCTGCTCCGGCTCCTGCGCCTACGCCTGCGCCAGCACCTGCGGCTCCGGCGCCTGTGCCCACGCCTGCGCCTGCGCCAGCGACAGCACCGGCTCCTGCGCCTGCGCCTGCTCCGGCTCCTGCGCCCACGCCAGCGCCAGCGCCAGCACCAGCACCTGCGCCCACGCCTGCTCCTGCGCCAGCACCTGCGCCCACGCCTGCTCCGGCGGCTCCCGGGTTGAAAATGCCACAGGCCGATTCGGCCAAGCCGATTATAGTTGGCGGACTCAAATTGCCGCCTATGGCTGCCGGCAAATCGATTGGGTTGAAGTTGCCGCCGAAACCAGCGCTCAAGTTGCCGCCGCAGTCTTGAACGATATCCATGCAAAAGAATATTCAATGTTTCAAAGAATTAACACAGGAAGGAAGCATTCTATGAAGTCTATTGTTATTCCCTTGGTTGCCGCGATAGCACTTACTGGCTGCAGTTCGTTGAACTCGCCTAAGTGCAAGTGTCAAAGTGGTTCTCTCGTTGGCAATTGGGGGTTGAAGCTGCCCTATGAAAACATGAATGCCGGACATCTGATTGTCGAGCAGAACGACGATGGCTCCTACAAGGGATTAATGCTATGGCGCTGGGCCTCGCCGGTACCGACGAAGTATGTGAAAGTCGGTAAGAACGGACAGTTTGAGCTGCAGCACGCTTGGGGAGAGATTGTCAAGGGTCAGGTTATTGGCGATACGATTGTCGCCGAGGCGTTTGCAAACGGCAAGAAACTTGGCACGCTCGTCGGTTGGCGTAACTCTCCAATCTGTCCTAAGGCATCGACGAAGAATGCCAAATTCGGCGAGGGAATCGACCTTCTTGCTGATGGGCTCGATGGATGGGTCTCAATGGAAGAGAAAGCTAAGTTCGGCTGGTCGATTGTTGAAGAAGACGGCGTCAAGGTGCTTTCCAACAAGTTGGGCCTTAAGGCCGACGGCTCATGGGCTGGAGGCGGGGCGAATCTGCGCACCAAGCGTGACGACTTTTTCGATTTTCATCTTTCCTACGATGTGCGCGTGCCGGCGAAGTCTAATTCAGGCGTGTATCTGCGCGGTCGTTATGAGATACAGGTCGTCGACAGTTTCGGTAAAACCCCTGATTGCCACAACATGGCTGCCTACTACGGGCGCGTGACGCCGTCCGTGGCCGCCGAAAAAGCTCCCGGCCAGTGGCAGCATGTCGAAGTAACGCTCTACAAGCGTCATCTCACCGTCGAACTCAATGGTAAAGTCATAATTGACGATGTACCGGTAGTGGGTATTACCGGCGGGGCGATTGACGCAAACGAGAATATCGCCGGACCTATCTACCTTCAAGGTGATCATTCCGATGCCGATTTCAAGAACATGATTCTGCGTCCGGCGGTCGATTGACCAATCAAGAGCGCGCATTTCGAGACGGCATGAAGAATCTCGCCTTTGGTGTTTTGTTTTTGTTCGCCGCTTCTGCCTTTGCGGCCCGGCCAATTGCGCGCTGGGATGTGATTCCTTACCAGCGCGTTTCGGGAACGTTCAAAGCCGGCGTGGTCGCCTTCCACGAGAAGGGCGTCAAAGTCCAGTTTTCTGTCAATGGCAAGCAGGCGTTCACAGCCGACCATCCAACGCTTAACCCGCGCACAAAAGTGTGGGAGTATGTGTTTGCGTTCGACGCGTCGAAGTTTGATGATGGACTCGTCAAACTCGGCGCCAAGGCGATTACCGAGGGTGAAAAGCCGTATGAACTTCCTGAGCTTGAGCTTTACGCCAACTCGAAAAAGACCCAAGGCTCCCGTAAGCGCATTTGGGTTGACCCGGTGAACGGCAACGAATTCGCCGACGGTTCGAAGGATTCGCCAGTCAAATCGCTAAAGCAGGCTCTTGCCAAAGCTGGTGACGGAGGAACGGTCTTTCTGCTGCCGGGGAAATACCACGCTAAAATGATGGGCGGGGCGAAAGACAACCGGTTTTGGACGCTGGTGTGTCCCGCCAAGGGCGTGAAACGTTCGCAGGTGAAGATTCTCGGTGGACGCAGCGGTTCGGAGAAGATCCACTTCAAGAATGTCGAATTGTACAGCGAAATTGACAGCGGCTACGGAACGATTATGATGGGCGAAGGCGGCGCGACAATGGCTTGGTTCGACAATTGCCGCTTCTACAACAAGGGCGGGCGCTACGGCGGATCGGTTTCGGTGTTCGGCAATCGCCTGAGGGCGTTCGTGACCGGCGGTTCGACATCAGAGGTCGCCAACGGACCTTTTGCGGAGCTTATTCGCGGGCATTCGATTTCCACCATTTCGTGCGACGCGCTGCCGCCGGAGAATACGCTCGTTGTCAACACCACGGTAGATGGAATAGACGCTACCGGAACCGCCTTCGATCCTGATCTTTTCAACGGATTCGCCTCGGGCAAGAATTGGGCCGAGAATGTCATACTCTACAACATCAAAGCTACGGACTGCAAGGCGAAGGGGATTTCTGGACACCGGATGCGCAATTGCGCTTTCGTCAACATCGTCGTCGAAGGGGGCGGCGGGACGTTCGCGGATTCGATTTTTTCGGAGGAGGTTGAAAACTGTCTTTTCGCCCATATTACATTCGTCGATCAAGACCTGCAGATGATGAAGACTAAGAACCGCACGATTGATTTCATTCCGCAGGATGTCCGCTTTTTCAATTGCGTCTACAAGAACGTGGAAGGGTATGAAACAAGCGATGGCTCGAAGGGATTAACAGTTCGCAACTCGGCCTACTACAATCGCGACGAGCACGGCAAGCAGGCTACATTTGGAGAGAACGCCGTCAAGATCGAACGGCTTTTCCCTGGCGAGGCCGAGAAGAACTATGCCTTGCCCGATAACTCCCCGGCTCGCGACAATGG
>CALYTX010000073.1 GCA_945487985.1 uncultured Verrucomicrobiota bacterium
GAATAATCTCTTTCTTCATAACATTATATGTCTTCATAGTTTACGCCTTTAGAGGAGAGCCAACAGGGTCAGACCTGATCGCCACAGTTGATTGTACCAAACTTCGCCAATGTACGCCTCGGTGCGCGCATTGCCGGGACCCCGGGCTCTTTCTACGCCCGTCAATTTATCCAGGTCCAAAAATATACGTATGCCGCGAGCACCGCGCCGACGACGGCTGCCGAAGCGACAACATCGATCCAGTTCCAACTTGCGCGGTTCTCGGCTTTGAACTCGGGGTCGATCCCGGCAAAGGTCAGCCCCTTCGTACTAGCCAAATCCGGGGCGGGCGCACTGAGCGAAGCAATTACGATAATCACGACGGAAACGACGAGCAAGAGTCCAGAGAAGTAGAAATCCTGAATGAACGCAAAGCCGTCCCCTCCGCCCCAAAAGGCATTCGCTACCAACTTGGCCATGCCCAGAACGAAGCCGAGAGAAAGACCCCACACGGCGCCGCGCAGGTTCATGCGCCGCCAGAAAAGTCCCATCACGAAAACAGCCACAATCGGCGGCGCGAGGAACGACTGAACCGACTGGATGTACTGGTATAGCCCGCCACCCGAAATCGCCTTCATAATCGGCAGCCATAAAAGGCCGAGCACCGTTATGACGATTGTCGTTGCGCGTCCAACACTCACGAGCCGCCGCGCCGGAGTCTCCGGCCGCAGTTTCTGGTAAACATCGACGGTGAAAAGCGTCGAAACCGAATTGAAAAGCGAGGCGAGCGAACTCATCAGGGCGGCGATCATGCCCGCAACGACGAGCCCCCGGAAGCCCGCCGGCAGCAGATTCTGCACCAGTGTCGGAAAAACCTTGTCGCCATCGATCAACTTCGCTCCGTCCACCATTTTGTACATCAAGTCTTGAAACGGCGTGCCGTTGACGACGACATTGTTGTGCCAAAGCGCAAATCCGAACATACCGGGGACGAGGAAGAGGAATACTGGGCAAAGCTTGAGCGCACCTCCCCAGATTGCACCACGGCGGGCATTGGTTAGATTCTTCGCTGCAAGCGTGCGCTGAATGATGAACTGGTCGGTGCACCAGTACCACACGCCGATCGTCACCGAAGCGACAAGCACGCCCAGCCACGGGAACGCCTTGTGCGCAAGCGAATGCCACAGGCTGAACTGCTCGACATTGCCCGTCGCCCTAATTGTCTGCTTGAGCACCGCCCAGCCGTCGCTAACCGAAGATGCCGTCGAGCCGTCGCCCAGCACGACGCCCGAATGCCCGAGATGGTAGAGTGCGAACGCCGTCACGCAGAGCGTGCCTACGAGAATGATGCCCGTCTGCACGAGGTCAGTGTAAACGACGGCAGAAAGACCGCCAATCGACGAATAAACGCCCGCAAGGACGACCGTCGCAATCGCGCCGATCCAGAACGAGCTAATCACCGTCGAGCCAACCGTGAGCTGAACTTCCGGCATCATCACCTCAAAGAAAAGCGCCCCCGCGAACACCGTCACTGAAATCTTGGTCAGCACGTATGCGGCAAGCGAAACGAGCGAGAGAATCCAACGCGCCCGGGCCCCGAAGCGTCGCTCGAGGAATTCTGGCATCGTCGAAACTCCCGACTTGTAGTAGAACGGCAGAAAAACCCAGCTCATCATCACCAGCACCCACGACTGCAATTCCCAATGCGACTGGGAAAGTCCCGCTGCAGCGCCCGATCCGGCTAGTCCGATGAGATGCTCCGACCCAATGTTGGCAGCAAAAATCGACGCGCCGATTGCAAGCCATCCAACCGAGCGCCCTCCCAGAAACAAATCGTCGCCGCTCTGAATCTTCCTACGAGCCATCGTAAAAACGACAACTCCCGCCAGTAGCGCGAAATAGACGCCTATCGTCACCCAGTCAATCAATGTCAACATCGCCTTCCCCCTCCCTGTCGTTTCGACATGTATTTGTTTTACCAGACGACTCAATGCGCACCACCGCCCCTGGCGACACCCCCTCGCCCGTCGCGGCGGATCTGCCGCCCGCGCTATCTGAACCCGAGCAGCTTGTGCAGCTGCACCGAAAGCGACCACCCATCAAGCTGCGACAAGACCGCTTTGGCCAGCGCAAAGTCGATTTTACCATCGCGGTCGCACGGCGAGATGTAGTAATCTGTGGCCTCAATCTCGCCGCGCACGCGCCGCGCGAAGCCGACTGTCTCCGGACACGATGCGACGATTCTGACCTCATCGGCTTTTTTCAGCACAATGCGCCCTGGATATTCAGCCTTCGGCGAACAGGCCACGTAATCCACCTTGCCGAGCCAGCCGGGACTGCCGGTAGCGTTGGTCTCGACTCCAATCCAGTAGCCGGCATTCTTGAGTGCTTCCACAAGTTCGTCCATGCCCGCAACAATGGTCGGCTCGCCACCGGTCAGAATCACGCTCTTCACGCGATGCGACCCAATTTCGTCCACAAGTTCCGCGAGCGATAGCGAAAAACGCCTCGCCACTGACGTGTCGCACCACGGACAACCAAGATTGCAACCGGCGAAACGGACAAACACCGCCGGACGCCCGGAATTTCGCCCTTCGCCCTGGAGCGATTTAAAAATCTCGACGAGATCGTATTCCACCACTTCGACGAATCCACTGCGGCCTTACAGACGCTCGAGAAGATTGCGTATCGAACGCTCTCGCGACTCCACCGATTCGCAAAGTCGAAACTGAACTCGGGCGCGATTGAGATTCTGCTCGGGGAGTTTCGTCTTGAAATAGACGTTGCCGGCGAGATAGTCCTGGAAAAACCGCAACCCGAGTTCAAATGGTAGCAGGCGTATGGAATCGTACAGATACGCGCGGTCGGAATCGGTCAGAAACGAGCCGGCCTGGCGCATATAGCCCTTGCAGAAGGCAGTACAGAGATCTTCATCAAATACGACTTTGGATAGATTGGACTCCTCCTCGCCGGCGGGATTGCAGATCGAGCGTAGCGCATCACCGAAATCCAAATGGATAAGCCCGGGCGAAACAGTGTCGAGGTCGATCATTGCCGTGCCCTTGCCGGTCACATCGTCGATCATGATGTTGTTCACCTTCGGATCCCCGTGGAACATCCGCTTCTTCAACTCCCCCTTGGCCTCGGCGTTTTCGAGACAAAGCGCCAGAGACCTGCGCTCCTCGATGAATTTGGCCATGCGCTTGGCCTCCATAGAACCGGCGATGAGCGCTTTGGCATGATCGGTCTCGAGAATGCGGTCGTAATTCTTCAGATAATTAGATGTGATATGGAATCCGGGCAGGGGATCCTTGATCGTCTTCGGATCCATGTCGCTAATCAAATAGTGGAAGTGCCCGAGCGCCGCACCGCATTCCAACGCGTGCTCAGGACCCTGCGCCACTTCAAAAGCGTGGGCCGACATGATTCGCGTGATCACGCGCCAGACTTCCCCCTGATCGTCGAGAACATAGTCCTTGGCGTCCTTTGCTTTGATGATGCGCGGCATTTGCCAGACACGGTCGTCGTTCCCCTTCTGAGCGTCATCCTCAAGCTTCTCGTGGCAATGCTTGGTGACCTCGTGCATATTCTCCATTATCTGCTCGGGCCTTGGAAAGACATTCCGGTTGACCCGCTGGAGAATCACCTGCGTTTCCGTGAAGGTATTTCGATAAATCGCGAGAAATGTATCATTGATGTTGCCGTTGCCGAACGGCTGTAGCGACACCAGACGCCCCTTGATGCTGAACTTGTCGATCAACAGCGAAAGCTCCATTTCTTGTCCCCTCCTCTTTAGTTTGCGCTTTTAAAGCACTGCTTTAACATCTTGCGCGCCGCCAAACGACTCTCTTCCTGCCGCCGGCGGGAACTTAGCACGCTCAGGGCATCGCCTCGCCAAGCATCCGGGCAATCGCCGCGGCCGCCTCGGACGGGGCGCACATCTGCATCTGCGACTTGTCCTGGTCGCGGCGCTTGATTTCCACACCGCCGTTGGCCAGCCCCTTCGCGCCGACGACCGCGCGCACAGGGAAACCGATTAAATCTGCATCCTTGAATTTGACGCCAGGACGCTCCGCTCGATCGTCGACGATGACATCAATCCCCATCGCCTCAAGCTCGGCTTCGAGCCGGCCGGCGATTTCGGCTACCTCGGTCACGCCCGGATCGAGCAAGCAGATGCACACTTGGTAGGGTGCAACCGCCGCCGGCCAGATAATACCGTCCTTGTCGTGGCTCTGCTCGACAACCGCTTGAACCGTGCGGCTGACGCCGATGCCGTAACAGCCCATAACCATCGTCGATTCCTTCAAGTCGCTCGTCTTGTAGAGTGCCTTGAACGCATCAGTGTACTTCGTGCCGAGTTTGAACACATGACCCACCTCGATGCCGCGCTTGATGACCATCGGCTTGCCGCACTTTGCGCAGATGTCGCCGTCGCGAACGATTACGAGATCCGCCCAATCGCCCTCGGCAATGCGGCAGTCGCGCGCAAGATCGACATGCTTGAGATGATAGCCGTCTTTATTCGCGCCTACTATGCAGCCCTTCGCACCCTTGAGTTCCAAATCGCAGACGATGCGCAACGATGCATCGGCCGGATTAACCGGGCCTACCGAACCGGCGTTGGCACCGGCCGCCTTGAACACGCTCTCGCCGTCGGCGAGTTCTAATTTCTTCGCCCCAAGGAAATGTTTAAGCTTGACTTCATTGACATCGCGGTCGCCAGGGACGCACACCATTACACATGTGCCATCGGCATTGTAGACAAGCGATTTGACGAAGGCACTGCCGTCTACCCCCATAAACTTTGCCACTTCACTGATTGTCCTGGCACCCGGCGTGGGAATCTCTTCGTACGGCGGGCATGGAGCATCGTTGCGATTGGCTGATTTGCGCTCGGCTTTTTCAAGATTAGCAGCATAGCCGCAGGTTTCGCAGAAGGCGATGCCGTCTTCGCCGGCTTCGGCAAGCACATGGAACTCGTGCGAAAACTTCCCGCCAATATCGCCCGTATCAGCCTCGACGGGGTAGGCTTTAAGCCCGCATCGCGCAAAGATGCGCTTATACGCCTCGAACATCGCCATATAACTCCGATCGGCGGCTTCCATCGTGACATCGAAAGAATAGGCGTCCTTCATCAAAAATTCCTTCGAGCGCATCAAGCCGAAGCGTGGACGAATCTCATCGCGGAATTTCCAATGAATCTGATAAACGGTTACCGGCAACTGGCGATAGGAACTGACGATGTTGCGGACGACCTCGGTAACCGTCTCCTCCGCCGTAGGCGCCAGCGAATACTCGTGTTCGCCACGGTCGGTGACTCGGAACATCCCCGGTCCCATCGATTCCCAGCGACCCGACTGCTTCCACAGCTCGGCGGGCTGAAGGATCGGCATGACAATCTCGAGCGCTCCCGCGCGATCCATTTCCTCGCGGACGATTCGCTCAACCTTCTTCAGCGATCGCGTCCCGAGAGGCAAATAGGTGTAAAGCCCGCCGGCGAGTTTCTTGACGATACCCGCACGTACGAGCAGTTTATGAGAATCAATTTCGGCATCCTGCGGATTTTCCCGCAGGGTTTGAATCATCGCTTGCGTCCATTTCATAACATTGAAATTATATCAAAAAATAGCCCGAGAATGGTTGGCCACTCCAGGATTCACGCATTTTAACTTGCGCGGCCTCAAAGCACGACCACTTCAATCCCGAGGCGTTTGGCAACAGCCCGGGCAAGCGCATTGACGCCGAAGGTCTCGGTTTCATAGTGTCCGCAACAAGTGAGATTCGCATTCGCATTCTGCGCCGCAATCACCTCTCCCCAACTCGCCTCACCGGTGATAAAAACGTTGCAACCGAGCTCCTTCGCTTCGACGGCGAATTCGCCAGCTCCGCCGGAACATACTCCAACCTTCTGCCGCGGACGCAACACGACGGACCGATTACCAAGTTTCACTTCGACTCTTCGCGAAGACATGCCCACGAGGCCAATCAAATTGCCGTGGTAACTGAAGGCTCGCTGTAGATTCCGCAGCCCGAGCAGCCGAGCAATTTCACGATTGTTGCCGTATTTCAAACTGGCGTCGAGAGGTAGATGGACGGCGTAAAGCGCAATATTCGCGTCCATTGCTGCCTTGACCACGTTGTATTGCGGACCCGTCAACCGACGAATCCCGCCACCCCAACTGATGCCATGATGGACGACTAACAGTTGTGCGCCAGCTTTCGCAGCACTCTTGATGGATGCGACCGATCCATCGACCGCAAAGGCAATGACTTTGATGTCATCGCCCTCGCGCGCAATCTGAAGCCCGTTGTTCGACACATCGTCGAACTTCTCAAACTCCAGTTCACGCTCAATCCATCGTTCTATCTGCCGCAGCTTCACCAAGAAATCTCACGCGCAACCTGTTCGGCGAACTCCTGCACCGCCTTGGTCTTCGAATCCTTGCCGATCTTTCGCACGGCGTCCGCCTCATTAGCATGCCCGCACCAGCGCAACTGATCGAGAAAGAACATCTTGCGATAAGCGTCTGGCGCGTCCTTGGCCGCCGCGAGCAGCGCCGCCGTCCACTTCGCGCGGTTTTTCGGAGCCTTCGGGCACCGAGGACACATCACCATCTGCGAGAGAGAGGCAATCTGCATCATAACAAGCGGATCGCTCTTGTAGGCCTCCTTGACCTCGCTAAGCAGCTTGCTTGCCGCATAATCGCTTTCGAGGAACCTGGCAAGCGTCGCCGGCTTCGTCGCCTCTGCAACTTCCGCCTTGTGGGCGTCCTGCCAGTTCACGGTGAGCGGATACTCCTTTGAACTCTGCATCGCAGGGCCGTACTCCGCGAATGGATTTGGGTCCTTTGCGGCCATTCCCGCAACTACAGGATCGACGAATTCCAGTTCGGCAGTCTTCGTCGACACACAGCCAGCCACTAACCCCGCGGCCAAAACCACTGCCCCAAGATTCTTAAATTCCACAATAGCCATTTCGATTTACCTCTCCTC
>CALYTX010000074.1 GCA_945487985.1 uncultured Verrucomicrobiota bacterium
CCCTCGCTACTGGCAGTGGCTGCGGTAAACCGCGCCCTTATTGATGCAGGAATCCGCTCGTCGGTAGGGCTGATAATACAAATTGGCGAGGTGCGGGAAGTTCACCATTACGCCGTGCTGCTGGGTTACGGCGCGACGGCGATCAACCCCTATCTCGCGCTCGAATCGGTGTGCGCACTATTCCCGAAGGATCCCGTGACCGCCGCCTCCAACTACATCAAAGCGGTAGACAAGGGACTGCTGAAAATAATGTCGAAGATGGGCATTTCCACCCTGCGCAGCTATCGCAGCGCACAAATGTTCGAATGCGTAGGACTGGCGAAGAACGTAATCGACAAATGCTTCCCTGGAACTCCATCGCGCGTGGGCGGACTCGATTTCGCCGATCTCGAGGCTCGCTGCCGCCAGCTCGAGCAGAGCATGCCAAAGAGCGGCCTGCTCGCAGCCGGCGGACTCTACCGCTACCGCAAAGGCGCCGAGGATCATCTCTGGACGCCTTCGGCACTAAGCAATTTCCGCATCGGCGTGCGCTCCGGCGACTACGATAAATTTCAGGCGTCCACGCGCGAAATCGACGATCAATCCCGCCGCAGTTGCACCTTGCGCGGACTGATCAGATTCAAATCGGTCCAACCGGTTCCAGTAGAGGAAGTCGAAAGCGTCGAATCGATTATGAAGCACTTCGTGGGCGGCGCAATGTCTCTCGGCTCACTCTCGCCCGAAGCCCACAGCGCAATCTCGCGCGCGTTCAACTCGATCGGTTCAATGTCGAATTGCGGCGAGGGAGGCGAAAATTCCGAACGCTTCGCCACCGACGCCAACTGCGGCATTAAACAGGTGGCCTCTGGACGCTTCGGCGTAACGATTGAATATCTGCGTGCCGCCAAAGATCTGCAGATTAAACTCGCCCAGGGCGCCAAGCCAGGCGAAGGCGGTCAGTTGCCAGCCCACAAGGTAAACGACTTCGTGGCCAAACTGCGCCATGCGCGAGCAGGCACGACGCTAATTTCCCCACCGCCCCACCACGACATCTATTCAATCGAAGACCTCGCCCAGCTCATATACGATCTGAAGTGCGCCAACCCCAAGGCACGCATCTCGGTAAAGCTCGTTTCGGAGGCTGGCGTAGGCACGATTGCTGCTGGCGTGGCAAAAGCCCATGCCGATGTCGTACTCGTCTCGGGTTTCGACGGCGGCACTGGCGCCAGCCCGCTCACCTCGATGAAGCACGCCGGCTTGCCGTGGGAGTTGGGACTTGCCGAGGCACAGCAAACGCTCGTCAAAAACGAACTGCGCGGCCGCGTGAAACTGCAGGTCGACGGACAACTCAAAACCGGGCGCGACATCGTCATCGGCGCAATTCTTGGCGCGGAGGAATTCGGCTTCGGCACTACACTGCTGGTCGCGCTCGGCTGCATCCAGGATCGCCGCTGCCACTGTGACACCTGCCCAGTCGGCATCGCCACCCAACGCGAATGTCTCAGAAAAAAATTCACCGGCAAAAAGGAAGACGTCGTAACCTTCTTGCGGTTCATGGCCATGGAAGTTCGCGAGCATCTGGCCGCGCTCGGACTGCGCTCGTTAGAGGAAGCAATCGGGCGCACCGATTTACTGGAGAAAAACGAATCCCTCGAACGGGCCGCAGGCTTCGATTTCACCCGTATCTTCGCCCAGGAGCACGGTTCCCACCTGCACTTCGCCGCAGGTGCCAATCCCTATGTGTTCGACAATTACGACCGGCACGAACTCATCCCGGCATTGTCGGCGGTCCAAACCAACGCAAAGCCCCACCTATCGCTCGAACGGCAAATCACCAACGTCCAGCGCACCATCGGCACGGAACTTTCAGGCGAAATCACCAGCCGCTACGGGGCGCATACGCTCGAGGAAGGCTCGATCACCGTGAACTTCACTGGCGTGGCAGGGCAATCCTTCGGCGCCTTCCTCGCTAAAGGCATCGTGTTCGACCTAAAGGGCGAAGCCAACGATTTTGTCGGCAAGGGAATTTCCGGCGGCACGATTGTTGTGCGCCCAGCTATCGACCCCGCCAAATACGACGAGCTCGGTTTCAAGCCGGAGGACAATATGATCGCCGGCAACGTGATTGCATACGGCGGCACGGAAGGCAAAATCTTCCTGAACGGACAATCCGGCGAGCGCTTCGCCATCCGCAATTCGGGTGTTACCTTAGTAACCGAAGGCGTGGGCGACCACGGTTGCGAATATATGACCGGCGGCAAGGTGGTGGTGCTCGGTCCGACCGGCGTCAACTTCGGCGCCGGCATGACTGGCGGCACCGCATATGTGCTCGACCAGGCTGGAGATTTCGATTTGAGGTGCAACCTCGATTCAATCGACTTGACTACCATCGAAGCGGGTTCTGACGATGAAAGCGAACTGGTCGCTCTCATCCGCGAACACGCCTCCCGCACCGCCTCACCGCTGGCGCAGCGCATCCTGGAGAACTGGACTTCCTACCGTCCGCGCTTCGTCAAGGTTGTTCCGGTGAAGGAATAGCCGCAACCCTTTCTACGGATTCCAAACACAATTAAACAGTCTATGGAACGCATTCACGATTACTACCGTCCAATGGAGGAGCGCCGCGGCGACTTTCAGGAAGTCGAGAAACAATTTACGCTCGAAACAATGAAGCCGCAAGTCGAACGCTGCCAGAATTGCGCTTTACCCTTCTGCCACGGGAGCGGGTGTCCGCTCGGAAACCTCGTGCCCGATCAGAATCGCGCTGTCGCCGCGGGCGATATGAAGCGCGCGTACGAGCTGCTGTCCGTCAACAGCGATTTCCCCGAGTTTACCGCACGCATTTGCCCGGCGCTCTGCGAGGCCTGCTGCGTGCGACAGCTCGATGAAGAATCGGTTATGATTCGGCAAAGCGAAAAGCTTATTATCGAAACCGCCTTCGCCAACGGATGGGTCCAACCGCGTCCGCCCGCGCAGAAAAACGGTAAGCACGCCGCGGTGATTGGCGCGGGGCCGGCGGGGCTTTCCGCGGCGGTCACTCTGCGCCGGAGAGGCTGGCGGGTTACCGTCTACGAGAAAAACGCCAACATCGGCGGTCTGCTGCGCTACGGCATCCCCTGCTTCAAGCTCGACAAATCCGTGATTGATCGCCGTCGGAAAATCATGGAAGCGGAAGGGATCAAGTTTGTAGTCAACACCGAAATCGGCAAGGACATAGCCCCAGACTACATGCTCAAGCGCTACGACGCGCTCGTTGTCGCTATCGGAACCCCTCAAGCGCGCGACCTAAGGATTCCAGGGCGCGATCTCAAGGGCATCCATCTGGCGCTCGAATTCCTCGGCGGACAAAACCGCGCCCTTTGCGGCGAGATTTCGCGCAACCCGATCGACTGCAAGGGCAAGAATGTGCTCGTCATCGGCGGCGGCGACACTGGCTCCGACTGCGTGGGAACGGCCATCCGCCAGGGTGCGGCCTCGGTCAGCCAGATCGAGATCATGCCCAAGCCTCCGGCCGAACGCTCGCCCTCCACGCCTTGGCCGCTCTGGCCTTATATGCTACGCACCAGTTCAAGTCATCTCGAAGGTTGCACGCGCCGCTGGAACCTCAATTCGCTACGCTTCAATGGACGCAACCTGCATGTTACCGGCGTGGAGGTGGAAACGGTCGAATGGTCGTTCTCTCCCGAAGGCAGGCCGCTCAAATTTATCCCGCTAACCAACAGTCGCGAAACAATCAAAGCCGACCTGGTGTTTCTCGCGATGGGTTTCACCGGCGTTCCAGCCGACAATCCAATCGTGCGCTCGCTCCAGCTCGAAGAAACGCCGCGAATGGCACTCGTCAGCAAACCCGAGGCCAATATCTATTGCGTCGGCGACTGCGCCAGCGGTGCTTCGCTCGTGGTCCGTGCCCTCGCCAGCGGCAAAGCGCTGCCCTTGTAAAGCATATACTCAACGCGACAGCCGCACGCGCGGATCAAGCAGCGCGTAGAGCATGTCGGTGGCGAGATTGACAAACTGGTAGACAAGCGCCCCGATTACAACCACGGCTCTCACAACAGCCATGTC
This sequence comes from uncultured Verrucomicrobiota bacterium, assembly GCA_945487985.1. Classification (GTDB taxonomy): domain Bacteria; phylum Verrucomicrobiota; class Kiritimatiellia; order RFP12; family UBA1067; genus UBA1067. Next base: position 4,045 of record CALYTX010000074.1, read on the forward strand.
GGAGGAATTGATTGCATTGATCGCCACTGCTCCTAACCCAGGAATGCCGAAGAAGTTTTCAAGCAGCAACGAGCCGGTGAACAGATAAGGTATCGCCAGCGACACATAGGTAACGATGGCGATAAGCGCATTCGGCAGCACATGGCGAATCATCACGGCGCAACGCGACAACCCCTTCGCGCGGGCAGTGAGCACGTAGGGCTTGTAGATTTCATCGAGTAAAGCCGTCCGGAAAAACCGTATGTCCACGCCGAGCGAACTCACTACACCAATCAGTACGGGCAAGACGAGATAGCCTACCCCAGCGCAGCCCCAAACTGGGAACACGCCAGCCTGGTATGAAAAAATGTACTGTCCTGCAAGCACCCAAACGACATAGTTCACGCTCATGAGGACGGTGGAAACCGCCAGAATCGTCCTGTCAACAGCCCCGCCGCGGAAAGCCGCGGAAAGCAGTGCGAATACGAGCGCAAAGACCGTTCCAAGCGCGAGAATCGGCACCGTAAGCGAAAGCGAAGGCCCAACCCCTCGCTTAATAATGTCGGCAACTGGCTCGTCGAGTTCCGAGGAATACCCCCAATCGCCATGGACAATTCCCTTGACGAAATTGAAGAACTGCGAGTCGAAGAAATCACCTTCGCCGACTATCAGCGGCTTGTCGTACCCGTAACGATGATTGAACGCCGCCACCGACTCGGCCGATGCATTCTTGCCGAGAACGGCCAGCGCAGGCGACCCGCCGACGACATTGAACAGCAGAAAGGCGATGAGCAAAATCCCCATGGTGGTCGGCACCACCTCAAGCAGACGTTTGCCCAGATATCGCCACATTGCGTTCAGCCTACGCTTCTATGGCCGCGCGTAAAATCTGCGCCACGCCAGCGGGGTTGCACGAATCGAGGCGCTCGAGTGTCTTCGCCCAGCGATACGCTCCCGATCCAGCCACGTCGAACGGCCTGTGCACAAACAGATCGTCGTACGCGCGACGGCGGCTGCGGTATTTTTCCTGCAGCTCGGACAGCTTGGCCGCAAACGCATCCACATAGACCGAGGCGAACGCCTTAACGTCGCTCACAAATCCCGCCCGGCGGCGCACCACATTCGCGTAGGGCGCCACGGAATCCTCGAAAGTATGTAAGTAATTGACGAAACTTCCGGCGTGGTCGGTGATGACAATGCGCGCCGGCAACCCGTCCGGCCCGACTTGAAGAACCTCATAGTTTTTATCGAAGAGATTTTCCTTCGTTTCCGTTGAGCGGCGCCCCACCACCATATCAACCGCGGCGGCCGCACCCATCAGTCTAGCGAAGCCGAGGGCAAAGGCCGGATTGCGGAATTTAGCCGGCGGAACTTTGTCGGTGGCCGTTCCGTGAACATACGCCCTGACATAGTAATAGGCGCGCACGGTAGTTCCCTTGTACTGGTTATTACCCTTGTAAGGTTCGGTGAACTGCCCGAATCCGACACGCGTCGGCAGATTCATCCCCAACTGCTGGCACATCAACCGCCGATCCATGATGTAATCGGCATAGTCGTTGGCCTCCAGCATGGCCGTAAGCAGATCCTTGCCCTCGTCGAGATGCTCGGCGATCCCCCATTTCTGGAAGCGTATCACATAAAGCTGCGCCATGGGGCGCTTGACCTGCTTGTATTGAAAGATGTAAACGTTGCCGTGGCGTGAACCGGCGATAGGCTCGCGCGCCAGCGAGCGGGCGATACGCCCGACGTTCACATATTCGGCATCGCCGAAGATGCGGGAGAGATTGAAAAGGATATTGCGCACGCGCGGATCGCAAAGATGCGCCAACTCTGGATCGTGGGTACGGTCGTAATCGCTCCACAGCGGGTCGAAGATAACCTCGCCGTCATCGATACGCACGCCTGGCAGCCATTCAATCTGGCGGTAGAACTCAGGCGAGATGCCCTGAATGAGGTCGCGCTCGTCGGCTGAGGTTTCATTGGGCTCTTCGGTTATCGTCGCGCACATCGCATTGCGCCACTCGAAATTCTCCACCTTTTCCTCTCGCAACTCGGAAGGAATCGACATGCGCCACTGCGCATCGATACTGCGCACGGCATCGACAAGTTCCTTGTCCGTCAATTCGTCGATTTTCAGCGACTTAAACCGCTGCTTGATGTCGATGGGCGTGGTCACCGGGAAAAGGTCGAGTTCGACATGACCAAGTCGGTTTCGGCGCGTGAGCATCGCCTGCGCTTCCTTCAGCTGCCCGCGGAAGACCGCTGCCGGCAAACTGGCGATACCCTCGCAACCGCCAACCGTCACGTAGCGCGTACCTGTCATCGGATTGTAGTAATAGATCGGCTCGCCGCTGATAGCCACTTTGGAGCTCTCAATCAAGTCGGCCATATCTTGCTGCGAAATGGGTTTGCGAGCCATCCGCCAGTTTTCGCCGCGCGCGCGCAAGGCGTTGCGGACCTTGGCGGAATGAGTGTTGAGGAACCGGATTTTTCGCTTCGAAACGAGCTTCTGCAACTCTTCGTCGGCCCGCATCGCCAGATCCATATGGTTGGGGTCGGGGCGGATCAGCACGAACTCGTCAGTAAAAATCAAATCGACCGAAAGCGAAAGCTCTTCAAGCTCTTCCTCGTCCGACATTGGACCTAAGCCCATCTGCCTGCGGCTGCTGTTAATCTCGTCGATCCACATCATCCGCTGCATGGCATGAACCCCGGGACGGGTAACCAAACCACTTGTACGGAAAAAAAGCGTGCCAATACGGCTTTTCAGTCTTCCGTTCGCATCTTTCGAGAATATAGGATCACCTAAAATTTTCATACCTATATTATAACAAAAATAGTCCTTGCCCAAACAGCGCGGAATAATCACTTATTTCCGACTTTAGAGAATTCTCCCGAGTTTGCCAGTTGAAAATTGATAATGTGGCAAAGCCTGGGATGGAATCCCTTAT
>CALYTX010000075.1 GCA_945487985.1 uncultured Verrucomicrobiota bacterium
ACAGCGGTTCTTTTCGCCTTTCCCTCGCGGTACTAGTTCACTATCGGTCATCAGGGAGTATTTAGCCTTGGAGGGTGGTCCCCCCGGATTCAGACGGCGTTTCACGTGCACCGTCCTAATTGGGATACCAGTAGACCGAATCGGGTTTTCGGTTAAAGGGCTTTCACCCGCTATGGCCGGACTTTCCAGTCCGTTCGCCTAACCTTCTCCGTATCACATCCTGGTCCCGCAACCCCGGAAAGCAAGCTTCCCGGTTTGGGCTAAAGCGCTTTCGCTCGCCACTACTTACGCTATCTCGTTTGATTTCTTCTCCTGTGGGTACTGAGATGTTTCACTTCCCCACGTCTCGCTTCGGCGGACTATGAATTCATCCGCCGATGACCACCGATGAAGGTGGCCGGGTTGCCCCATTCGGAAATCTCCGGATCAAAGCTTGTTGACAGCTCCCCGAAGCTTATCGCAGTCTTCCGCGTCCTTCATAGCCTCCTGATGCCAAGGCATCCGTCGTGCGCCCGTATACGCTTAGCAAGAAACTTTATTTCTCGTCAATCTCGTATATGAGTTGTAATTCTCTTTAATTTCCAACTGCCGCTTGTCAAAGATCGATGTTGCCCTTTCAGGCGAACGGATGGATAGTATATCAAAACGCGCCTTAACCGACAAGGGGGTATTTTAAAGTTTTTTTCACGCTCGCACCAACCGAACATCCTCACAGCAGCTGCAATCAGCTACTATTTACACTCGTCGGCAAGTTTTAGAAAGTACTTACGGACTAAATCGCGGTATTCCACGGGAACGGATGACAAGTCGCGCTCACCGAGTCCATCCTTGGCCGCACCGCGGATTCGAAACCAACCCGACTTCTCAAACTGGGCTTTCAAATCGGCGGGAAGATTGCCACTATCGAGTTCTTTGGCTTTTCTTGAAATTTCCGCGGAGAGTCCGCCACCAGAACCCTCGCCTTTACTCGAACCGCCGCTAGCGTCAGAGGATGGTTGCGCAGCAGCGTCCAACCCCAATTCCCTCATCTGTCGCGCAGTCTCGCGGGCAAGCGCCGCAGATGCTTCAGCTGCTTTCTTAGCTGGCGAGGGCTCGCCGGATTTATCACTCTTGCCACTGGCACTTCCAGACTCACTGCCGTCAGCACTGGACGATTCCGAAGATGGCGTTTTAGACGAAGCGGATGACTCTTCAGATCCACTGGAAGGCGCATTCGCTTCTGACTGAGTGTTGCTACCTTCTGGGCGCGCTTCTGAATTGGCATGAGGATTCTTCGCCGCCGCAAGGGCTCCTTCGCGTTCGGAATCCATCGTCTGCGCGGCAGCTTGCAATTGTTCGGCGGCAGCTGCCGCCTCGGACATATCGCCCTGCCCTTCCAAAGCTTGCGCAAGCGCACGCTCAAGGGCCGAGGTCTGTTCGGCGAGTTGCTGGCGAAGGTTGGCTCGCGCGGCTGAATTTGCCGACGCAGCAGCTGACGGATTAGCTTCGGACGCGGATTCAGAAGCAAGCTGATTGCCGGCGAAGTTCATTGCCTGGCGCTGCGCTTCAAGCGCTGCGCCTTGGGCTTCGCGCGCTTCATTCTGTCTGGTTTCGGCAAGATCGCAATCGCCTTGCGCCTGCGCCGCTTCGACGTCGCGCTGCGCTTTCTGCGCCGCTTCCTGCGCTGCGGCCGCCTCGCGCTGCAGTGCCATACGGTCATTAGCTCTCGCTTCCGCGGCGGCGGTCGCGTCGCGTTGAGTGCCGACTGCTTCGCGTGCAGCAGACTCGGCAAGCTCGTCGCCGTCAGCCAAGGCGGCTTCTAACGCCGCATTAACCGCCGCCTCGCGCGCGGCCAATGCTTTACGCTCGGCCTCGACGAATTGTTCATGCGCCTTATTGGCAGAATTCTGCGCACCCTGAGCCTTATGCTGCAACGCCGAAGCCTCTTTCTGCGCGACATTCGCCGCCGCGCGTTTCTCGCTGGCCGCGCGCCGAGCGCTTTCTTCGCCGGAATCGAGCGCGGCGCTTTCCGCTTCAGCGGCGGCCTCCTCGGCAAACTTCGCGGAATTCTGCGCTTTCAAGGCGGCCTCTTGCGCCTGCATCGCCTCGTTTTGTCGAGAAGCCGAACTCGCGGCGGCTTCGGCAGCCTGACGCGCGGCCGCAGCGGCCTTTTCGTCGAGTTTGCGCGCAGTATCCTTGAGGTTCGCTACGGCTTTTTCGCGCTCAAACTGCTTGACAAGTTCACGTGCAGCGTCGAGCGCTTGTTCTTGCGCCGCGAGCGCGCCGTCGGGCATCAACGCCTTCGCCATAGACTCGGCGGCTCGTTCGGCAGCCTCGACGGCCTGTCGACAATTCTCAGGGGTCGGCTGCGACAATGCATCCGCAGCAGCACGCTGAGCTTGCGCGGCGGCGGCGATGGCTCGTGAAGATTCCTCGCGACGGCGCTTGGCGTGCGCATCCGCATTAGGCTGCGATGCCTGACGGTCGATTGCGGCTTCCTCCATCGCTTTGCGCGCAGCATCGAGCGCACGACGCAAACGCGAACCAGCCGCAAGGGCGTCCTCCGCCGAACGCTTCTCGTCTTGAAGCGCTTTACGGAGCTCCGCGGCGGATTTCGCAAACATCTCGTCGAGGTCTTCTCCGGCCATCGCCTTTTCAAGCGCATTACCGGTTTGGCGCTGGAAATTCTCTGCCATCCGCAAATGATGGTCGGCACGACTTGGGAATTTCACCGCCTCTCGCAGATGATGCTCGGCGCGACGGGCATTGTCATCAGCCGCTTTCAGCGCGTTCTCACGGCGGGCGCGTGCTTCGCGCCGCAATTCTTCTTTGCGCTCTTCACGACGGGCCGCGCTTTGAGATTGATTGGAGGCGTTCTCGAGCTCGCGCTTGAACTGATCCATAAGTTCGGCGGCGTGCTCCATCTTCCGCCACGCCTCGTCGAAAGCGTTCTCAGAAGTACGGTTGCGCAAGTCTTCGGCCTGACGAGCGGCCTCCTGCTGCATCCGCTTCCAAACCTCCAATTTGCGCGTATCGACCGGCCGCTCGCGCAAGATTTCCTCTGCCGCCTGCGCAAGCGCCGCCTGCCGCGCATCGAGATCTTTCGTTCGTTCAAGATTCTCCAGCTGACGAACACGTTCCTTAAAGGGTTTCTCCAGGTCTTTAAGCTCTGCGGCGGCGCGGTTAAGCTCGTCTTCTACCGACTCCAACGCCTCCATGCGCTCTTGGGCGCTGGCGAACTGGGCAGTTTCAAGTTGCTTGAGCGAACGGTCGAGCAACCCCTTGCGGAATTCTTCGAGAGCATCGGAGAGCGGACGGAACCGTCCGTCGGCGGCGAGTCGATCGCCAAGTTCTTCGGTGCGCTTGGACGCTTCACTGACTTCATGGAGAGCACTTTCGATTTTCTCCTCAACAGGACGGGTCAACTTGCGATCGCGCATGAATTGTCCGCGCGCCTCGTGCACCTTTCTCGAAGCATCGGCAAGACGGTTGCGCGCCTCCGCCAGCAGTTTGCCCGATTCTGCAACGGTTTCAGCGAGGGCTTGCGCGGCGAAGTTCTGGGCGGAATGCTCAATATGGACGATTACCGGCTGAGATGTAGCCGAGTGAGGACCGCCGAATTCCGGCGGACAATTATCGTCAACAACGATGTCGAATGAGACTTCCCGCGTATCTGCAACTGGCAGCACCGACAAATCGATCTCGCCGGCAAGACGCCAAAGGCTCGCGCCCGACTTCGCCGCTACGAGCTCGCCGCTATACTCGCGCCATCCTTCGCCGCCAGCATTGAAGCGTATCTGCGAACGGACGATTTCCACATCATCGCTCGCCGTGGCTACGAGTGGAAATTTCGCGTGCGGCGGAAGTTTTAAAGTTTTCGCCGCGGGGGTTTCCAGGAGAACGCTCGGAGGCTGATCGATTTTGCTAACCAGCGTCCCCCATCGTTCGGGAGCCTTGAAGCCTTCTTCGTTCGTCAGCGCAAGCGACCAGTTGACTTCGCGGTTGGAAACCATCAAATGCTCGAAGGTTTCGCGGTTGCCGACAAGAAACTCCGCGCGCGTTCCGCGAGCTGTTTTCAACGAGAATGAAACCCGCGAACCAGCCAGGGCGGAGACCACGGAAATATCGTCGTTGGAATACACCACTTTACCCCACGCCGTGTAATCAGGATGCTCGACAACGGCAACAAATTCCTCTGTGCGCGGCAATTCTGCCACGCGCACGGTGTAGTAGCGCGTAACTGCCGGTCCAGCCGAAATGCGGTAGCGCCAGTGCTTTTCAGCAAGATCGGCCGTCGTCTCGTAGACACCACCTGGCATTTCCGACACAAACTCCTCGCCCCAACCTAAGGTACCGCGCCGTGAAATGCGAATTTGAGGTTTGAAGTGAATACCCTCGTTAATCCTGGTTTCAATGCGAATCTTCTCACCTGCCAGCGCCACGACATCGCCAGGCACGACCTCGATATCGTTGGCATAAAGGTTGCCTACATCGACCCAAGGCGCGACCGCGCGCAGGAATAGCCTTCCAGCAACATGAGGCACTGCCACCAGGGAGATGGTGAGCGCGGCAATTGCCGCGCCAAGCCACTTGAGCCGACGCACAATCGTGCGAGTGGTAAACTCGCGTTCGATATCAATCGCGCGCGCAGCGGCCTCGGCTTTGCGCGACAGCACTTCGAAAAGCGTCTGCGAACACGAAAGCCGGCCTGTGACGGCAGCCTCCACGGACAATTCAACAATCGTTGTGAGTGCTTCTTCGTGTTCTGGATGGCGGCCGTCAAGGATTTTCGCCACGCGCAGGCGGTCGATTCTGGCAAGCAGTGGACGCACAATCGAAAAATACGACACCGCCGCCACAACCAAATACACCAGCGAAGACAACAGCCACCGCGCCGTCTCGGAAAACAATGTAAGCTTCGCGTCGATTGCCATCATGACCAACGTAGCAAAAAGCAGCGCGGCGAGCGTGGCGGCGATGCCGCGCAACCGAAAAATACGGCGGACGCGAGCAATCGAAGAATCGAGCAGACCACGAATGTTTTCGGACAGATTGATCATGCCAAGCCCTTTCTCTTGCGAAGAATCCACACCGCGATGGCGGCCAAGACAAGAACAACGAGTCCAAGCGGATGATCCCAAATCGGATCTTCGATATGCTCGACCAACTCGCTCTTAGCTACGCCGAAAGCTTCGGAAAGATCGTCAAAATCATCAGCGCTGCAGACCTTGCCGCCAGTCAGGCGCGCCATTTCATTGAGTGTTTCGCTGTCGGCCGAAAGATGGGCGAATTCAACTGGCTGCAGTCCGCGTCCGACGACAAACGTGCTCGTCAACGGCTCAGGCCAAAGTTCGCCAAGCGAAGTTTCCGCCTCGCCGCCGCGGATGCGCACCTGATAGGTTCCTTCTGCTGCCGTATCGTCCCATCCAACCTCGTAATAGCCGTTGGCATCATCGCGCTGGGCCAGATCGATGCTATGAAGCGTTCCGTCTGGACGCGTAATCTCCGCTATGGGTCGAGCCGAAACGAGCGGGAACAGATTCTTGTCGCGCAGGCGCAAGACGACTCGCACCGTCTCGCCCGGAGCGTATTGCAGGCGATCGGTTCCCACGCGGGCATAGCGGTTGCCGTCGCGCAGCTTTTCGCCAGCTCCCCATTTCACGAGGTTGCCCCAGAAACGATGATGGTAGGTATCGCCCGTGCGGTAACGCAAGAGCCACATTTCGTCAGTCGCGAAGAAAACGCATTTTCCGCGCCCGGTCTCGCGCACGACCATCAACGGCGCGTCAAGGCAGGTCGAATCGCCGGCAAACAGCAGTACTTCCGCGCTGGTTTTCACGTTCAGACCCTGTAGGTGGGCGCTCGTAGGCGGCAGCGAATTCCAGATACGATCATTTTCAGATGTCGAGGACGCGATTGTGGTCGCCGGATGGGATCGCGCCGACGGAGAAAGTGCGAAGGGCGAACGCTGAGCCACCCATTCGGCGATGGCCACCCCTGACTCATTCGTCCAGGACACAGGTAACAGCGCACTCAGCGCAGTGTCGGTGTAGGCGCGGGGCATAAATCGCTCGCCGGCGGTAACTACAAGCATTGCGCCGCGCTCCTCGACGGCGTAGCGGATGTCGTCGATGGCTGTTTCGTCGAGCACATCCGGGGGAAGATCGCCAAGGATGATTACATCGAACTTGCACCAATCGTCGCGTGTTTTCGGCAGACTGCCGGCCTGCGCATCACCGAACTCGCGAGTGGCGTCCGCCGCCGGATCGGGTTTGGCGCGCGAACCAGCCAGACGATCGGGCTCGGAGAGAAAATACTGCAGATGCACAGATTTGTCGCGGGCGTAGAACAAATTGCGCAGATAGCGAAATTCCCAACGAGCGCGGCGATCGGCAACAAGCACATTGGTGCGATCGTCAGAAACTGACACGTCGAAGGGCCAAGAGTTGTTGGCAGCTTCAGAATCGCCATCGGGCGCGGCCAGTTCGATTCGATAGTGTTTTACACCCTTGCCGACGGGATCGTGGACGAAGTGCAGCTCCTTCTTCCAGCAATCGCCCTCAGGAGTGAATTCCTGCGTTTCGATCACCCGGTCGCCTTCCATAAGTTTCACGGCGAAAGGCTTGCGACCCATCCGATCGGCTCGGACGCGCACCAGCGCGCGAACCTTGTCGCCGAGGAAAATGCTTTCGCTCGCGGCGACCTTTTCAATTGCCACATCGGAGCAGTTGGTGGTGCTGCCCACAAGCACGGATGAAATCTTTGCGCCAATCCGAGCGAAACGCCGGGCGGCGGCTTCGGGGGAAGACTCGCCGGTAGAACGACCATCGGTCACAAAAACCGCCCCGGCC
>CALYTX010000076.1 GCA_945487985.1 uncultured Verrucomicrobiota bacterium
TCGTTTGGTAGTATAGCAGTTTTCAGTTAGGCCAGTAAAGCGGGCTTCAGCCGAACACAAGTTGGAGGCAAGCTCGACGTCAGCTGGCATCCGGAATCGCAGGTCACGCAATGGGGAGGGCTGGCGTACTTCGTGTCCTATCTGAAGACGAGTGGACTCTTCGACCGACTCGTCGAGGACGCGCCGTTTCATTACACGAATCCAAACGCCCCCGATGTCCGCGACGTCGTCGGGGCGACCGTGCTCGCGATTATCGGCTGAAGCGCTTCGAGTTGAAAACGGAAAACCGCTCCCGAAACAACGGAAGCGGGCAGAGATTCATTGCCTCAAACAGCGATTCGCGTCATCCAACTGGTGGAATTTCGGCTCGCCTTGCAAGACGCTCGCCGTTGTGGTAAACTTCCCAGCCATGTTCGCCGCAGAACAATGCAAAATCAAAATTCCCCCTGCGGAAGATACCGCGCGGCGTTTCGCACGGAATTTCCGCACCTACTCCGCTGCCGCCGAAGTGCAGAAACACTCCGCCGATGCGCTGGTGGAACTGCTGGCGGCAACATCCGGCGGAAGAGAATTCTCCGCCACAACCGAATTGGGGTGCGGCACGGGTTTGCTCACCCGCGCCTACCGGCGGTGTTTCCCCTCGGGACGGCTGCATCTATTCGATTTGGCCGCCAACTGCCAGGACTTTCTCGAAGACGTCGCCTACGATTCCTTCACCGTGGCCGATCTCGACCGCATCGAACGCCTACCGCCGGCAGAACTGGTCATTTCCTCATCCTGCCTGCAATGGATAAAAGATCCGTTGCGACTTTTCCAGACGATTAACGCCTCGCTCGCCGAAGGAGGCATCTTCGCGGCGGCGAGTTTCTCGGAGGGAAACTTGCGCGAACTGTCGCTCTGCGGCGGCGACCCCTTGCCTTGCCCTTCAGCGGAAACCTGGCGGCGGTTTCTCGTCCAAAGCGGTTTCGCTGTAAAACGGCTCGCGGCGCAAACCCAGACCCTGCGCTTCCCCGACGCACTGGCGGTGCTGCGCCACCTCAAACAGACCGGTACGCTCCTGCGCGCCGCGCGCAGTCTGCGCCAGACCCGGCGGTTCCTCGAACGTTACGATGCGCTCGCGCATGACGGCTCGGTGACTTTAACGTATACGCCCATCCTCTGGATCGCGGAAAAGCAACGTTCGGTATAACTCTTCGCGGCGGTCACGGCGGAGAGGAAACTCCTCGCGCACGGCATTCACCCGGACGGGGTCGATCTGACAGCAGAAAACCTCCGCGTCCGTCTCAGGCGTAAGCCGATCGCCTTCCGGACCGAAAACCACCGAACTAGGTCCGTAAACGATTCCGCCGCCTTCACCAACCCGGTTGACGCCGACGATGTAGCACTGGGTCTCGAGTGCGCGCGCACGCAGCAGTGTGAACCAGTTGCCAATCCGCTCGAGCGGCCAATTGCCGATAACGACGATTGCCTCGGCCTTGCGCGCTGCCGCCTGGAAAATCTCCGGAAAACGCAAGTCGTAGCAAATAAACGCGCCCCACTCTACGCCACCGATTTCGGACACGGCGATACGCTCGCCGCGAGAATAAACCGCGGTCTCCCCGCCATAGCTGTAGGAATGAATCTTGTCGTACGAAAGAATCTCCTTCCCGCCGCGGACAATCGTCAGGTTGTTGCGCGGCAAACCGCACGCTGGAGCGATGCGACCGGCAACGATCGCCGGGGTACAAGCGCGGGAAAGTTCCAGCAGAAATTCAAGTTCACGCTCCCGGCGCGGAGCGTCGCAGAATTCACGGGGCCGTTTCGTGAAACCGGAAAAAGAAAATTCCGGGAAGACTACCATATCAGCTCCGTCCGCCTCGGCGCGGGCAACGAGCCGACGGATGGTTTTCTCGTTGGCTACCGGGTTTTCCCAGGCGACATCCATTTGCGTAAGGGCGATTTTCATGGTTGCTCTCCAGAAAGGAAACGCTCGCAGTTGCGCTCGACCGCACTCGCCGTTAAACTCAGGGAAATTCCACGCAGCTCCGCCAGCCGAATGGCCAACTGCTCAATCGAAGGCGCCGTGCCGGCACTGTGCACAGTGGCATCGCTTTCGAGCACAATCCGCTCAAGCGGAATCCGTCGCGCCAGTTCATGGTAATTGTGGGCGTGATCGTTGCAGAGCGCCGGCCCCAGAGAGATGAAGCCGTTCAGAGCGATTATATCCTCAAGCAGCCCGTCCGCGCGCGAAAAACCATGGAAGAGAAACGAAGGGATGCCGCGAGCAGCCGCGTTCGCAATGATAGTCTTAACCACTTCTCCCCAGCATTTAGCGCCGTGCAGCACCACCGGACGCCCCAGCTCGCCGGCGATTGCCAGCTGCGCAGCAAAAACTTCGCGCATCCCCGTTGGTATTTCCCGCTGACGCAACCGGTCGAGCCCGATTTCCCCCACGCCGGAACGCGGACTCGCCTGCAGCCGTCGGCGCAGACGATCGGCATCGAACGACTCGAAATTCCACGGATGCGTGCCGTAGAAAACTTCGTCCCCTTCGCCAGGCTCCCCGTCGAAAGGCTCGCACAGAAAATGGCGGCTCTCGCCGCGGCGAAAATGGCAATGAGCATCGGTCATCGGACAACTCCATGGTCGGCGGACATGTTCTCGCCCAGCAGCGCCAGCTCGGGATCGCTCGCCGCTAAATCCTGGATCCAGCCATTCTCGAAACCGAAATCCGCCGCCGCCTCGGTAACGCTCTCATATTCCGCCTGGGTTATGCTGCGGTCGAAGGGTGCGCGGTCAAGCGCTTTATAGGCGGGCGTGTATTGCGCCATCACCGAAACGGCGATATCCTTGGAAAGGTTGGCAGCCAGCCAGGCGAGGTTCTCCACCGCCTCCTCGGCGTGACCTGGAAGCACCAGCAAGCGCACTATCAGTTGCTTCCCCTTCCCCCAGGCCCAGGCGATTGCATTGCGTGCCGCTTCCACATAGCCCGGCGCGCCAGACGCCGCCACTGCCGTACTGTTGCGCGAATAGCGCAAATCAAACAGCGCCCAGTCGCACAGATCCCGATATTCCTCGAGCGTTTCCACGCGCTCGTAGCCGGAGGAATTCCAAACAAACGGCAGGCGCACGCCAGCCTTCAACAGCGGATGGACGGCTTCGCGGATAAACGGCAGATAGGGAGTTGGCGAGACGAGATTCCAATTCTCGACGCGATCGTCGAGCGCGAGCGAACGGAAAATCTGCGTCAGCTCGTCGATCGTCTTGTCGACGCCGCGACCTTCCCAGCTCCACGGGGAATTCTGGCAGTAGAAGCATTTCATCGTGCAGCGGGAAAAGAATACGCACCCCGAACCGCGCTCGCCGCAGATCGGCGGCTCCTCGCCAAAATGAGGTCCCCAGCGGAAAACCCGCGGCACGCCCAGCGCGCCGCAATAGCCGCCAGTCGGCGAGCCCCCGAAACGCGCCGCGGCACATTGGCGAGGACACAGCCGGCAGAGTTCTCCGCCCGTCGTCACGCACGCACCTCCTCCCCTTCCGCCGCCGCGCCGGCGGACGCCCTGCGAAGCGCGAGTGCGAACACGCAACCCTTCGCGCCATTGGCGCGCACCTTCAGCGACCCGCCCATCGACTCGGCGAATTCGCGCGCGGTGCAAAGTCCAATTCCAAAACCGCCCTTGCCGGACGAGAGCACCGTCTCGGCGCGGTAATAACGATCGAACACGCGACTCATTTCCTTCGCGCCCATCCCTTTGCCTTCATCGGACAGTTCGAACACGACGAATTCCCCCGCGTCGAAGATCCGCGCCTTTACCGCCCCGTAGGGCGCGGCGTATTTCAAATCATTGCCGAGCAGATTCCAGAGAATCTGCACCACCATCGTCTCGTCAGCCCAGGCCAGCGCGTTCCCGTCGGTGGAAACTTCCACATCATTCCCGTCAAACAGGTCGCGATAATCCTCGCGAAAAAGCGCATACGCCTCATCCAAGGCGCGCGCCATATCGACGACGGCAAACTGCGGCTGGCGGCGCTTTCCGCCGAGTTTGAGAAAATCCTTAATGTTGTCTACAATCCTGATCAGGCGTTCGACGAGAACCTTCGCCTCGTTATCGTCCCTGCCGATACTGTAGCGAATCCCCACCAGCGGAGTCGATAAATCATGCGCTGTCGCCGCCAGAAAATCATCGCGGCTTTTTACGTAACTGACGAAATACCCTACGCCCATCCAGGTCGCTCCCACCAGCAACAGCAGCACGAACGAACCGCAAACCCAGAAAATAAAACTGAAATCCGCCTCCTCGGCGGCCTTCACCAGCATGGCGGTGCAAAGCCCCTTCTCATCCAGATACCACAGAAGCGTCTGGTCGTCGGGCACTCGCTCGAGCGCGTCAGGAGCGCTTCCTGTCCGCTGGTAGATGCCACCGGCTCCGACATATCCCCAATAACCCGGCGAAATGCGCCGGTCTTTCGTCCATCCGCCGCTTTTGCCGCGGATTATGCGAAATCCAGTTTCAGGACGGTTCTTGAGTTCTATCGCCTGCTCGCGATATTCCGCCACCACCCGGCGGCGTTCGTTGCGGATTAGCTGCGGGACGCGATCGACCATGAAAAACATCCCCATCGCCACCACTACCGCTGTCGGCAATGAAAGACAAACTACGCTGCCGACCAACCGCCAATCGAACCTGTTCATAACCCGAGCAGTTTCCTCGCGGCGGCGAACTGCGCGGAAAGATCGATCTTGCGCGCACCGCGTAGATAGCCCGCGCCGGCGAGATCTTCCACGAAGCGGCGGAACTTGTGTCGCCCAGGTTTGAGATTGTCGATTATCTGCACCTCCGCCGTTCCGGAGGTGCACGCCTCGGAAATCATGCCGGTCGATTCAGCCGTGACATAGAGCCGCCGGGCGAGTTTGACGAAGGCCGGAATCGGATTGAAGCGGTCGCGCGAATAAATCAGTTTATAGTCCCACGGATATTCATCGAGCAGCGCCTCGATCTCGGGCGGAGTCCGCCGCGATGTGGTAACCCACATCTCCGGACCGGCCGCTGGCGATGCGCCTGCATTTTCACGGAAAATACTCTCGATCTGGCTGCGCATCCATTCGCGCGTCATGGTCGCGCATTTGTTGGGCCCGCCGATGATCACCGCCACCGCTCCGCGCTCCGCCGCCGACCCGGCGCCGTTACGTCCGCGGTGGGCCGCGAACGCCGCCACGCCCTTGGCGTAGAAATCCTCGTCCGTCGCAACCAGGTTGGCGGGGATTTCGATAATGTTGGCCGCGCGCCGAGGACGGTCGAACGACGGCGAGAGAATACAGTCGAAAGACGAAAGCCGATAACCGCGCGGGTACAGCACGACGCCGCCCTTGACCGCCAGTCGCCGCGCCAGCGTCTTGACTGCGTAGAACGTTCCCGACCCCGTGCCTATTACCGCGGCGTAGCCTCGCGCAGAGAGAGCCGCGCCATCGCATCCCTCCGCAAACTCATAAAGCCCCGGGCACGCCAGGCCAAGGCGATCGGCAACATAGCTCAGTGCCTTATGCCAGGGCGACTTGAACTTTACTCCGACGAGATCGAACTCACGACCCAGCGCGCGCGCGAGGGCCTTGGATTGATTCTCGTGCCCGGCCTTACCGTCCGTCAAAATCAGAATTCTGCCAGTCATTGCCAACTTTCAAGACGGGTTCCTGCAGCTCATGACAAGGACTCGATCTTCATTGTTTTGCGGCAGGCGCTCTTGAGCATTTCCTTGACCACCGCGCGCATTTTGCGCTTCGCGCTGCCCATCGTGCCTTCGATCGTGCAGCCGGCCGCCTTGCGATGCCCGCCGCCGCCGAATCGACCGGCCAGCACGGTGGCGTCCCAATTGCCGCGAGTGCGAATGGAACAGCGCGTTTCCTTCGTCCGGTCCGGAATCTGGTAGAAAAACAGCGCAATTTCGTTCTTGGCCACCGAACGCGGTATCTCGATGATATCCTCAGCATCGGCCTTGGTGCCGCGCACCGACCGGAACTGGTCGCGATCGAGCGACACTTCCGCGACCTTGCGATTCTTCCAAATATGCAGCGAACGCCACGCTAACCGCTTAAGCTCAATCGCCTTGCGCGAGAACGATCCGTAGATAACATCGTTAATGAAGGCGGTGCGCACACCGCATTTGAGCAAATCGCTCGCCGCGCGCAAGGTGCGCGGCTTCGTCGAATCATAGGCGAAGCGCCCCGTGTCGGTGATCATCGCCACCCACAGCGCCTCGGCAATCGCGCGATCGAACTTCCATTCCATCCATTTGGCCAGCCGCCACACGAGTTCGCCGGCCGACGAGGATTCCGCATCGACGATATTCACATCGCCAAAGGTGGGATCGTTGGTCATGTGATGATCGATGCAAATCTTCGGCAGGTTCTCCGCCGCGGAACGGATCTCGCCCGGCATGCGACCGAAGCCACTGCAGTCGACGGCGATCAGCAAATCGAACTTCTGGTGTTTAAGTTTGCGCACGGGGATGATTTCCTGCGCGCCATCCAAAAACCCCAACTTGCCCAACGCATTGACATCTGCCGCAGCATAAGCCTCGTAGCCGGCGCCATTGAGCAGCTTGGCGAGGGCTATCATGCTGCCGAGCGAATCGCCGTCGGGGCTGACATGGCCTGAAATCAGCACTCTGCGCGATTTCTGCAGCAGAGCCTTGGCCTTTTGGTAATCTTCCTTGGTTACAGACATTTCATTGATTATACCATTTCCGCGGCGAAAAGGCATCACAGTTCGCGACTGGAGATAAAGTTTGATAATGTGGCAAAGCCTGGGATGGAATCCCTTATCCCCCCGTCTCTTCCTG
>CALYTX010000077.1 GCA_945487985.1 uncultured Verrucomicrobiota bacterium
TTTTCAGGCGCAAGAGCCGTTTTCGCAGCCTGATGAACGACGGAAAAACGTAGGATGCGACCCGATTTTGACGCGTCGGTCGTTTCGCCAAGCGCTCGAAAGAGCGCGGGATTCGCTTTTTCGGCGCGAAACGTGAAAGACCGCAAAATCGATGTCGCCACCTTCGTTTTTCCGGGATTTAGGCGAGTATCCGAGCCTAAATCAGTGAATCACCAGCAAGAAAACGGCTCTTGCGCCTGAAAAGCGTCTTCAGATGGAAAAGTCTACGACGAAAAAGAAGGGGTGTGAAAATAAATTTTCATAGGGTTTTATTGGGCTTTTTTGAAAACTGGGATAAATTACCCCAGAAAAAGTGGGATAAGGGTGGACCGAGTACCGATTTGCGCCGGTGGGGAATTTCTGATAGAATGGCTTTGAACAAATTAGAAGACTTGACAATGACAATTGAAGACATCCCCGCCGTCGACCGGGCTCTCAAGCGGGAATACCGAGCGCATCGCGCACCGATCATTGAACTTATCGAAGCGCAAACGCACGACCCGTTCGCCGTTCTCGTAGGCACGATTCTCTCGGCCAGGACCAAAGATGCTTGCACCGCTGGCGCCGTCAGGCGGCTCTTCGCCGCTGGCGGCAACACGCCGGAGGGCCTTGAGCAACTCCCACGCGAACGCATCGAAGAGCTTATCTACCCGGTGGGGTTCTTCCGCGATAAAGCCCGCCACCTCAAGGCTCTGCCCGGCAAACTGCGGGAAAAATTCGCAGGCGTGCTGCCTAAGAGCGTAGAAGAACTGTGCGAACTCCCTGGCGTTGGACGCAAAACCGCCAATCTCACCGTAGCCGTGGGCTTCGGCTTGCCAGCCATTTGCGTCGATGTGCATGTGCACCGCATCTGCAACTGGCTACAGCTCGTCCACACCCGCAAGCCCGTGGAAACCGAAATGAAACTGCGCGAAATCCTGCCTGTCAAATACTGGAAGACATGGAACAGCCACTTAGTCAGCTTCGGTCAGACGCGCTGCGATCCGGTCCGCCCGCAATGCTCGGGCTGCCCGATTACTAGATTCTGCCACTCGCCGAAGAAAACTACTCGCGAACAGTCCCCTCGCCGGTAACGGTATATTTGTAAGTCGTCAACTCCTCCAGCCCCATGGGGCCGCGGGCGTGCAGTTTGTCGGTCGATATTCCGATTTCCGCGCCCATGCCGAATTCCGCCCCGTCGGTGAATCGCGTCGAAGCATTATGGTAGACGCAGGCCGAATCTACATCGCGGAGAAATTCGGCAGCGCGTTCGCCGTCGTTTGTAACTATCGCGTCGCTGTGGTGCGAACCATGACGGTTGATGTGGGCAACCGCCGCGCGAAAATCGCCGACGACGCCGACATTCATTTCGAGCGCGAGAAATTCACGCTCCCAGTCCTGGTCGCTCTCGTGCAGCACAACCTTCCGATCGGCCGCCCAGGCGCGCACCATCGGCAGAAACAACGGCGCGATCTTTTCATGCACAAGCAGACACTCCACCGCGTTGCAGGCGCTCGGACGCTGTACCTTGGCGTTGTCGAGTATCGACAAGGCCATGCCCAAATCGGCCCGGTCGTCGACGTAGAGATGGCAAACTCCTTTATAGTGTTTGAGCACGGGCACGAGCGCGGCCTCGCACATTGCGCGAATAAGCCGCTCGCCGCCGCGCGGAATGGCCACGTCAACCAGCCCCACCGCGCGGACTAACTCGGTCACTGCCGCGTGGTCGGCGATTTCGACGAACTGCACCGCCTCGCCCGTCACGTGCTTTACCGCCCGGTAGAGCGCGGTGTTCGTTTCGATCGCCTCTTTGCCGCCGCGCAGGATGATTGCGTTGCCTGTCTTGAGACACAGCGCGGCGGTGTCGACGAAGACATTCGGACGCGACTCGAAGACGACGGCCACAACGCCAAAAGGCTCGCGTGTTTTCCGGATGGTAATGCCGCTGTCGCGCTGCCGCGTCCAAATAATCTCGCCGACGGGATCGGGCAGACTGGCGACCGAACGCACACCTTCAACCATCGCGCGGAAGCGTCCATCCGTAAGCGTCAGACGATCGACCATCGCCGGCGCCAGCCCGCTCGCCTTTGCCGCGGCGAGGTCTCGCTGGTTGGCGGCGTCAATTTCTGGTTTGGCGGCCTCGAGCGCGGCGGCCATCTCAAGCAGCATCGCGTTTTTCCGCGCAGTGCTGACGCGGCGCAGCTCAAAAGCGGCCTCGCGCGCCTTGGACGCCATGCCGCGGACAATCTCTTTGGTTTCCATAGGCGATATTATACCATCTGCAGACCTATCGCGTAGCTCCCAGATTTTTACCAGTATACATATTCGTAGGGATCGAACTGGACATTGGCCGTTTCGTAGAGATCGATTCCGTCAAGTTCGGCGACGCGGGTGCGAACGACTTCGCCCTCGCGCGGCTCGTGGCTGACATTGAGCCAAAAGGTCTTGGCAGACTGTCCGCAACCAGCCTTGATCGCAATCACGTTCTTGCCGTCGAAAGTGCCGTGCTCGCGGTCGAACTTCTTCAGATCCGTACCCGGCGGCGGCATCCCCCAAACCTTGACATTTTCATAAATCACCGAACCCTCGTCCTTGTGTCCGCCGTAAATCGGATCGAAAGCCTTGCCGTTGACCCAGATCTTTCCGCGCCAGTCCACGCCGAAGCGAATGGTGATTTCCCCGTCGGTGCGACGAGGCAGGAAGCCTACGCAGTAACAAGTTGCAAACGCCTGCGCGGCGATGAGCGGATGGGCTGTCGAGTAATCGACGAAGCCGTCGGCGCGGCTCTTGGCCACCGGTCGCCAGTCGACAAAGCGCAAATCCTCCGGCGTTTCGTCAAGATATGTCAGCCCCTTGGGGTAGAAGCGCGGATTGGGTTGCACATCGCCGCGGATGGCCATCGCCTCGGCCTCGGCGCCGTCGGTTCCGCCCTTGGAGGCTTCGACCGGGAAGATGGTGTCGACCATGTAGTGGTCGTCGTCGTTGGCACTCGGCCAGGGGCCGAGCACGTTGTACTGGGCAATCGGCTCGTATGCCTGCGCAGGCTTGGTGTAGAGCGCGCGCGCAAACACTTTCTCGCCCGCGCCCACTCCCCAGGCGCCGAGAACAATCGCATAGCGCCGCATGAAGTTGTCTTCGCTCTGCGATGCATTGCGCAGGAAAAGGTCCTTTTCGTCCTTCGGCACCATGCCCCAGCCGCCCGCGGCGATTTTCGCGGCCTTGCCGCCTTGTGTACGATAGCGGTCGCCCGCCTGGAACGGATCGAGCTGGTCGATGAGAATCCTGCCGCCGTCGATCAACGCGAACGCCCCGCCGCCCTTCAAAGGCCTGAAATCGATCGCGTCGCGGAAGCGCAACAACGAACGGCTGACGCCGCCCATCGGGAAGCCGTCAGCGCGGTAGAATTTCGCCGCCGGTTCGATTCCGCAGGCCTCGCCGGCGATTGCATCGTTCGCAACCACCAGCGCATGCGCGTTCTTCCCGAGCGCCTTGGCGAGCGCCGGATACCCAAGCGCGGAATCCTTGCCGACGATGAGCACCGCCGCGTCGAGTTTGCCGCCGTCGTATTTCTTCGCATCAAGCCCGAGCGTGCGCGCGATGCGCTCTGCATGCGCGCCGTCGGTATAGACCGCGCCGGACGGACGCGGATCGGCGCCCTTGACGAATTCGCGCATCATCGCCTCGCAAACGGCCGTCGCCGCCGGACAGCTCTTCTCCGTGCCCACGCGTCCTTCGAAATCAAACGCGCAGAACATCACATGGCCCTTGCCCATAGGCGCCTTTAAAAGTGCACTATAGGAAAGGTCGAACTCGCCGCGCACCAACGGCAGAAAACCGGCTCGCTGCGGAATCAGCAACGGCGTGGCCGACACGGCATGGGTAAACATCCAACGCGGACCCCGGCGCGTTTCATGCTTCATGACATTGCCGAACTTCACATCTTCAATCGGCGACCCGGTCCAGTGTTCAAGGTCGCGGTTGTCGATGCCGGGCAAAGCGACGTTGTACATCCGCCGAGCCATCGAATCTTCGACCTTAAAGCCTAAAAGCTGCCAGACGTCGGCCTTCTGCTGCATGACCATCACCCGCATGCCCGCGGCAATGCGTGAAACGGCCTGCTCGAGCCCCTGCTCGCCGCTAAGTGCGCGATACCCCACCACCAACCGCTGCGGGTTCGCCGCAAGCGCCGCCGCGAGCGAATCGTATTTCGCCACCTTTATCCCGAGATGCTGGAGAATCTTCTCCGTTTCGCCCGAGGGATCGAACAGCGCAACCTCGCCGCCAATCTTCGGCGTTTTGATTGGATAGACCTCGAGCTCGAAACTGTCGGCCATGACGGTGCGGTTGGCGGGATTGTCCATCCCACGCGCGGCCGAAAAAGCCACCTCGAAACGGTAGGCGGTACGGCGCGAAACCTTGGGCGCGAGCACCTTAATGGGCTTGAAGACGATGTCTCCCTGGCGCAGCTTGACCGATTCGCCGCCCGAGGCGACGATCTTGCCGCCGTCGGCCGCCACGAGTTTCCATTGCGCCGAAAGCGTGTTCTCCCCGCAACCATCCCAGACGAACACGAGATTCTTGCGTATCTCATCGCCCTGTCGATAAGCATGGGTTCGATCGGTCGGCTCGGGGTCGCCGCCAAGGAAGGTGACGATCTCACCGTTGGCCTGCATCTGGCGATCGCGCATGGCGTTGGGTTTGTCCCAGTTCCAACTCGTCAGGTACATCAACCCGCCGTTCTGCCCAAACGCTCGCCAGGCGCGGTTGATGCGGTATACCGACATTCGCGAATACTCCTCACCCAGCGCGTTGAAAGCATATAGGTCCTTGTGGTTGTCGACCCAACCGCCGTGGGTGAGTCGACGGCAGCTCTTGGCGAAATCCTTCGCTTTCTCCAGCATTGCAACATCTTCCGCCTCGTACGCAGCCTCGCCGTAATACACCGCCAGCCATTCGGTCATTTCCGGCACGCGGCTGTGGAACCAGCAGGCGTAATAAGGCGCGCCGAACTCGGCCGCATACCAAGGCAGAATTCCCTTGCGCGACCATTCACCCAGCCATTCCTCGCGCTCCTGCAAGGGGGTGAAGTTAAAATAGAGGTTCGACGAAGAAATATCGGCCTCGGTGCCGTCTGCATGTGAGAAATAGAGGCAATTAGGGTGCATCTCGCGCGCCTGCTCGCGCGCATACTCGATGTTTTTGGCAACGCCGTTGGTTTCCAGATCCTGACCGAGGAACTCCGGACGCATATTGCGCTCGGGACAAATCTGGTTGACGCCGCAACTGACCGCCACAATGCACGGATAATTGCGCATCGTTCTGAGATAATGCTTGAGACACCGCCGCCACTGCGCGCTCATGGTTGGGTCTTTACGGACCGCTTCGCGCGCGTAGACAATCGTCGGCATGCCGGCGAAGACGGCGATGCCGGCGCGGCTTTTCGCTTCGAGGGCTTTGGCATCCTCCTCGAGAATCGCCCAATGCTTGTGGGTTTCATAGGCAAGGTTGTAGCCGTACAGGTGCAAATCGTTCAGCTTCGCCGGCATGCCCTGCTGCCAGAAACCGCGGAAACGCTGCGGATGCCCGTTCATCATAATCTGCCGGCCTTCACGCCAGATTTCGCGGAAGCCAAAGAGAAATTTGCCGCGGCGGTCGTCGGCTGGGGCGCCGGCGATTTTCATTGTCACCTGGCACGTGTAGAGCTTTGCGTCGGGAACCGTCTCCCATGGAATGGCCTTTTCAAAAGGAATGTCGACGAGAATCTTGTTCGCACCCTTGACCAGCGCTGCCGTCTGGCGCGCGGCGCACGCCGGCGAGCCGTCTTCGTTGGCGATTTGCACCTGCAACTCTGCCGTGAGCGCATTGATGGATTCGATTTCCACTTCGACTGCAAGTTTCTTCTTGCCGTCCCAACGACCGGCAGCGTCCATCGTGCCGCGGAAGGAAGGCCTCGCGTAGACATCGTCGATGTAGGCTGCCGAGCGCGCGACCAGCTTCGCTCCCTTCTCGAGCGCCGCGCCGCCGAATCCTCGCCGGTAATCGCCGCGTCCGCGGTACACAACCGCCCCCTCGCCCGTACCATAGCCGCGATTGGTGACGAAGAGCTTGATTTCATTGGCCGCGCCGTACTTGAGCAGGTGCGACAGCTCTACCGAACCGTCCGGAAAATGGGCAACCCCCGCCTGCCGGCCGTTGACGAACACCACGACGGCGCAGAAGTTGAGATCCTGCTCGTAGCGGACGCTTCGGCCACGCCAATCGGCAGGTATGTCGAAGGTCTTTTTGTACCAGGCATTGTATTCCCCGTCGATAAGATTGCCGCCCTTCGCGCCCGAGGCGAGCGGTATTTTCCCATGCAAATCGCCGTTCTTCCACTCGCCGCGCTCGGGCAGCACCTTCTCCGTACTGTCGCCAGACTCGGCCTTAACCGCCATTACCTGCCAAGCACCCGACATCTCAACTGTATCAGCTGCTTCTATGCCCATGCCGACTACCGCCACCATCGACAGCATCGCCAGTTTTCCCGCCATATTACCGTTCACACGTGCCCCCTTTGCTCATTGTTTTCCCCTACCTGCCTCTCCACAAGAAGCAGGCTTTTAGTTAGAATTATATCAAATTTCCCGCAGACTTTCCGTTGCGAAAAAATGCGATAATGTGGCAAAGCCTGGGATGGAATCCCTTATCCCCCCGTCTCTTCCTGCCG
>CALYTX010000078.1 GCA_945487985.1 uncultured Verrucomicrobiota bacterium
CGTGGATCTCGATTGGTGATGGCGCGAGCGTGAGTTGCGGTATCGGCGTCAAGGCTGATCTCGCTGCAGGCGCGCAATTGTAAGGTTGTTCCCGGTTGAAGTGGATAGCGTATAACATCCTCTTTGCACTGGCTTTTCCGCTGATGCTGCCAGGATTTCTCGTCCGGATGCTGCGTCGCGGAGGCTACCGCGCACGCATGGGCGACAGGTTCGCCATCTATCCGCGGCGCGTTGTTGAACGTTTCTCGCGCGGCAATGTCTTGTTTGGGCATGACTTGCGCGATTGCGTCAAGGTTGCCAAGCAGAACAACGGGTTTGTTTGGATCCATGCCGTTTCTGTCGGCGAGGTGCAGGTTGCCGGACAGTTGATGCGAGAATGGCGCAAGGTCGAACCGGAGGTTCGCTTCTGTTTCTCGACTACGAGTTCAACGGGCTGGAAGATGGCCGAGCGCGAACTCGGCGAACGCGACGAGCTTATTTATAACCCACTCGACTTCCCGTCGTTCGTCAAGGGCGCTCTCGCCTTGGTGCGTCCGCGCGCAGTCGTTCTCACCGAAAGCGAAATCTGGCCCGTATTCGTGCGCGCTGCCAAACGTTGCGGGGCGGGGCTGTTTCTCATCAACGCGCGCGTCAGCGACCGCAGTGCGCCGCGTTATGCGAAGGCGCGGTGGTTGTTCAAAGATGTTTTCTGCGCGTTCGACGCGATTTTCGCCCAAAGCGATATCGATCGTAACCGGCTTGTCGCCGCCGGCGCTCCGGCGGAAAAGATTACCGTTAGCGGCAGTTTCAAGTTCGACGTTGCCAGACGCATCCCGGCCAAAGAGGCGGAGTTGCGCGAGTGGTTGGGAGAAAACGCTTCGGCGAGAATCCTCCTCGGTGGATCGACCTGGCCCGGCGAAGATCAGGCTCTGTTGCGCATCTACAGCCGGTTGCGCCAGAAATATGGAAGCAAGCATCGGATAGTGCTGGTGATTGCCCCCCGCCATTTCGAGAAGGCCGACGAGGTTGAGGCGAATATCCGCAAGTACGGCTTCGCCTGTGTCAGGCGAAGCCGAGAGGGGGAGAAAAGAGGTGTAGGTGGACAAAGGTGTGAAGATTCCGCTGTCCACCTCCACCTTTCATCTCCACCTGTGTATCTCGCTGACACCACCGGCGAGTTGATGGGGCTTTATGGAATTGCCGATTTCGTGTTTGTCGGCAAGTCGCTTTCATGTCATGGCGGACAGAACATGATCGAGCCGTGTCTCTGCGGCAAACCGACGGTGGTCGGGCCTAACACGGAAAACTTCCGTCCGGTGATGAGTGATTTGCTCGCGGCCCGGGGAATTGTGCAGGTCGACGACGAAGGATCTCTGGAACGCACGATTTGCGACTGGTTCGAAAACGGCGATAATGGACTCGGTGAGCGCGCGGCGCAGGCCGTCCGTCGCCGGCTCGGGGTCGTGTCAGACTGCGTAGCCTCGATCCGGGAGGCGATGAAATGAGGCGTTCGTGCAAAATCGCCGCTGCCGCCGTCGTGCTGTCGGCCGCGGCAGTGACCGGCTTTTTCTGGCTGCGTTCGCCGGCGGCCGGAGCGATTCGCCGCGCCACCGCCGAGGAATTCCGCTACCGTCCGCTCAAGACTCTGCTTGCCCACATCGCGATGCTGGAGAAGCCCGACGCCTGCCGCGTGCTGTTGCTCGGGGAAACGAGCGAACAATATCGCATGTTTTTCGAGCACGCGCGGCTAAAGTGTCTGGCCAATGACGAATCTGGCCGCTACGATATCGTTTTTGTGGGCGGCAGGTGCAATCGTCCTTGGGAAAAAATCGCCGCGCAGATTAGCTCATCAGGCGTGCTCGCCTGGGCCATTGACGTCGAGAATCTTCAGGCGGCGGGATTTAAGGAGATGCTCGAATCGTTCCCCTGCGAGCAAACCCATCTGTGGATGCCAGGCGAGAAGGAATGGATGCTGGTGGGACGGATGAAGGCGGCGCGGCTCAAGCTCGATACGATGCTGGAGCTGTTTTCGGATGAGAAGGCGTTTCTGGATCTGGCGCGCGCGAACTGTCAATCGCTGCCGGAGCTATTTGCCTGCTATGTCGGCACTCGCGAACAGGTACTGCCAGCCTTTGTCGGCGATCTTTCGCAGACAGTGCGTCCCGAGGCCTTTGTCTCCCGCGATATTCCCGAAATCGGCTGGCTTGTTCAAGGTGGCCTTGATGAAGACATCTTCGCGGCGGTGCGCGCGGAAATCCGCAGCATGCAACTCGTTCGGAGGATGGTACTTGAGGGCAACATCTTCTCTGGAACGGCCGACGGCATGGAGAAGGCGCTCGATATGTGGTCGACTGCGGTTCGGCGCAATCCTCGCGATTCGATGATGCTCGAACGGCTCTATCGCCTGGCGGTGAACGCCAAGGCGTTCCAGAATGTCGGCAATCTCAAGGGCGCGGCGAAATGTTACGAAACGATGATTGCCGTGCGCCCGAAGGACGCCGCCGCGCTACAGGCATACGCCGATGTGATGAAGGTGCTTGGCCACCCAGAAATAGCAGCGCAAGCGGAAAAGAAGGCACGGGAGGTGTTGAAATGAAACTGAAGGTGGCGATTGCCGCGCTGGGAGCTGCGTTTTTGCAGGCTGGTTGTTTTACTTTGTACAAGAGCGAGTATCCCGTCGTGCAGATGACTAGGGCGGCGAAGGCAGACGCCGGCGTGCTTTTGAGCGGATTCGAGGCGAGCATAACTTCCTATGTGCCCATTTACGGCTACCAGACGGCGTGGGACGTCGATCGTGTCTATTACCGGCGCGGCCGTTACCATTACGTCTCCGGCGGTCCGACCACGGTTTCTACTACTACCTATGTTCCCCAAACCGATCAGACCACGGTATTTATTGAGCGCGCCCAGGAAACGTTCGAGAGCTTGGGTTACATTGTCAACGGGAATGACGCCAAATACCGCGTTGAAGTCAAGTTCTCGGGCCCGGTTGTTACCGATGAGGATAATCTGGTCGAAATCCTCTGGCTGGTGCTTTCGGCGTTTTCGGCCGATTACAGCGCGCAAACATGGTCGGCCAAGTTGAAGATTTACGAAACCGAAAGCAACCGAATGGCTTTTACCCGCGACTACACCGAAAAATGTGCTGCGGCGGTGTGGGGTCCGTTGCCGATACTCAGCCCCGCAGGTGCGAACGCAAATTCTCCGACCGTGTTGCAAAGCCGGGCGCTGACTATACTGACCGACCGCGCGCTTGCCGACGCCTCTGCGTTTCTTGCGGAGAAATTGAAGTAGCCATGGGTGTTGCGATTCGCGATTTCTTCATGGCCTCGGCACTCGGCGCGGGCAAAACCGCGACGCTGGAAAACTACCGCCGCCGGTTTGCGCCGGGCATGAGACCTTGCCGCGGCGACATCCCAGGCCGCGAAATCTGGTTTGGCTCGGTGGTGGAAGAATTGCCGACGCTCGCCGACCGGCGCTGGGATATGCGTGCGAACCGGCTGTTGGAATTCGCTGTTCGGGACAGCGCGTTCGGTGCGAGCCTTGAATATCTGCGCGCAACCTACGCTGCCGGGCGGGTGGGAGGAGGGTTGGGCGCGAGCAACACTGGCATTGACGAGGCGCAGCGGTTAGTGGACGAGTGGCTCGATCGCGGCGAGAAGCCCCGGGAGTTCGATTTTTCACTGATTGAATTGGGTACGCCAGCGGCGTATCTGCAGCAGCGATTGTCCGTATCTGGTCCGGCCTACACGATATCGACGGCATGCTCGAGCGCGGCGAAAGCCTTTGGTGCGGCCGTGCGGCTGATCGAGAAGGGGGTGTGTGACGCGGTTGTCGCCGGCGGGGTCGATGGACGCTGTCGTTTCGCGATGAATGGATTCGCTGCACTCGGGGCGCTCAGCGCCGGGAGATGCCGCCCGCTCGCCGACGACCGCGACGGCATCAATCTCGGCGAGGCGGTGGCGCTGTTTATTCTCGAGCGTGGCGCGAACGGCGTCAGGGTGAGCGCTGTAGGCGAGTCGAGCGACGCCTATCACGCGACAGCCCCCGATCCGGCGGGCGGCGGCGCGGAAGCGGCCATGCGCGCGGCACTCGCGTCCGCTGGCCTGCGCGCGGAGGATGTCGACTACCTCAATCTGCACGGAACGGGTACGCTTGCCAACGACGCGATGGAGCTTCAGGCGGCTCGGCGTGTTTTCTCGCCGTTGCCGAGACTGACGGAATCGACAAAAGACCTCACCGGCCACTGCCTTGGGGCGGCGGGCGCGATTGAGGCGGCGTTGTGTGCGTTGCTGATCGAAGCGGGGGAGGCGAAAACGGCCATGAGCAACAGTTTTGCGTTCGGAGGGTCTAATGCAAGCGTTATCCTATCGGATTGAAGATTTGCTGCCACACCGTCCGCCAATGGTGCTGATTGACGAGATCGTCAGCTTTGACCGCGAGACGGAAACGCTGGTTGCCGCGTTCGAGGCGCGGCGGGATTGGAGCGAGAGCATTGCAGCGATCGAGTTTATGGCGCAGACCGCCGCCGCGCTTGTGGGCATCGTTGACCGGGAGCAGGGTTTGTCCGTTGCCGCAAAGCCGGGATTCCTGCTTGGTTCGCGGCGGATGGACTTGCGGTTTGATCGTTTTGAAATTGGCAAGCGCTATCATGTGAGGGCGACATGCCTTTTCAACGATGTGCAGACGGCGAGTTTCGAGTGCGCAATCGAAGACGATGGCCAGGTCATCGCCTCGGCCACAATCAGCGCTTATCGTCCGGACGACATTGAAAGCTTTATGGAGGAACAAAGATTATGAACATGAAAATGTTTTTTTGCGCGGCATTGGCGGCCGGCTGCGCAATTTTCGCCTCTTCGCGCCTTGTTGCGGAGGAAGCTGCCAAGGAGCAAGAAGAGCGCTCACCAGATTCAGGCGGTGCAGCGAGCGAGGAGCCGAAGAAGCGCAAGCTACCTAAGCAAACCGGACCCTACAACAATTGGGATCTCGCCGCCAAAGTTGCCGATTCGCACGATCAGCCGATAATCGTTTTCGTAGGGTTGCAGGGGGATAAGAATAGTTCGCGCATCCGCAATGCGACGATTTTCAATCCCGCGTTCAAGGATTTCATCAAAAGCAATGCGGTGCTTTACCTCTACAATGTGCCGGCGCTGAAGGAGAAGAAAAACGTCCGTTCGGGCAACTGCAGACAGAAGAAGGACAAAAACGCCCGTCCTAAGCCTGACTTGAAGAGTATCAAGCAGGCCGAGCGCCTTATCGTGGGCAAGGTGGCGGCGAACAATCTGTTTCCGGTAGTGGCCGTTGTTTCGCCCGCAGGCCAGATAGCCGGCACGCCGATTGTGGTCGACCCTTCCGATCCGTATCCGTTTGGAAGATTTATCGCCGATTTGAAAAGCGCTTTCGAGGCTGGGAAATACAGCTGCGAAATCACCAAGAAGGTTCAGAAGGAAATCGACGCGCAAGCGAAGAAGATAGCCGACTTGGAGAAACGCCAGAGAAAATGATAAAATCTATCTTGAGATTACACAACCAAACACAACAGCAGAGGAGAAATATGACTAAGCAAGAAGAACAGTCGATCGCGCAGGCAATGCGCGCGGGCTTCACCCTGATTGAAATTCTCGTGGCCGTAGCGATTATCGGCATCCTGGGTACGGTGGCCGTTATGAACATCACCGCCAACCTCGACAAGGCAAAGGTGACCGCCGCGAGCGAATCGTGCCGCAATCTCAAGTCTTGTATCGTCAACTACAATCTCCAGTACAAGAAGTATCCGAGTGAACTCAAGCAGCTCGTCGAGCCTCGCGGCGATGACGAGCCGATCCTTGATGGCGGCGAGGGTGCGCTGGAAGACCCCTGGGGCAACGAATACAAATATGAGCGCAACGGCAAGAAGATTCTCGTCACTTCCGCTGGTCCCGACGGCGAGTGGGGTACCGACGACGACATCAGCAGCAACGAGATTAAGAAATCCAAGGTCGATTGACGTTTTTCGACTCGCGAAGGAGTCGTGTGGCCATGTCCAGAGGGTTTACGCTGATTGAGCTACTGGCAATCGTGGCCGTGATTGGCATCATCGTTGCGACGGCTGTGGTTTCGCTCGGTTCGCGCAGCGGCTCGGCGAAGATACGCGGGGCCACCCGCGACATTTTTGCGACTATTCGTCGTGCCCGCTCGGAGGCACTTGTGTCCGGTCAGCCGACGGTTGTCACTTATTCAACCGTCCGCATCGATGGAGAGGTGTCGGCCCGGATCGAGGTTGTTGGTGCAAAGATTTTCGGCGCAAGTGCCACCGAGCCTGTCCAGACGCTGTCTGGCGGAACCGTCCAACTGGACGATAGCGCGACGGAAGCGGCGCCGGCGCGGGAGGAGGGGCCGCTTCAAACTCGTGCCGGCTCGCGTCTTCACCGCGCCGACGAGAAAGATTCTGATGCGGAGAGTGCAGCCAAGAACGAAGGAGAGACGCTTGAGCAGATTCTATTTGGACCGATCGCTGACGATGTAGTGCGCGGAGTTTGCCTCAAGGTAACGCTTGGCGAAGAGGCGATCGAATATGATGAAACTGAAGAAAAGACCACGACGAAAATATCCGTTTTCTCCAATGTCGATTATTTGATCGATCGCTACCGTGAAAGCGCTGGCAAACAGAGCGGCGAAGCCGCAGCAGAAACTTCCGGCGAGCAGTCCGAGCAGCCCGACTCTTCCTCGACGGTGAGCGGCGAGG
>CALYTX010000079.1 GCA_945487985.1 uncultured Verrucomicrobiota bacterium
ATGCCGCGCATTATAGCATATTCCGCAACTACTCCACCACTCCTACCCCACCATTGGGGTCAGACCCTCGCCCACTCAACTGCCGAATTCAGGTTGAACGATTCACGAAATCGCCGTCGACGGACGCATCGAGATTATCTTGAGTTCCACATGACGCTCGCCGAAACTGGAGATCTCCAACGTAAACATGATGTCGAAACGCCGAGCGCGGTAATCACGCAGTTCTGCGGCCATCTGGCCGTGATTCCACCATACGCCGCGAAGCGGACGCTCTGCCGAAACAGTCAATTGCAAATGGTTCCCCTGACTGCCCAGCGCGCGCAAGTTCTCAATCGAGACCGAACGCAAAGCAAAAATCGGCTCGCCATTACCTTCGCCGAAGGGTTCCATTAAAGCGATGGTTTCGGCCAACTCCAGAGTTATCGCCCCTGGATCAACCCATGCATCAATTGCAACCGTCGAGAGTTCTTCCTCGCCAATCCGCTCGTTTTGTTCATAAATAGCGCGAACGAAGCGCTCGCGAAAGGCTTCCGTCATGCCCGGCTTAACGCCCAACCCCGCAGCGAGGGCGTGTCCTCCGTAATGGGCAAGCAAGTCGGCGCATTCATCGAGTGCGGCGCGCAGATTGTAGCCGGCCGGAGCGCGGCACGAGCCATTGCCATCCACGAGCACGCAAACGGGAACTCCGGCAGAGGTTTCGTTTTCGGAGAGCTTTTCCAGAACCCGCGCAGCAACGATTCCGGCAACGCCAATATGAACGGTTTCGGAGGAGCAGCCCAAATCGATCACCTGGGCACTCGCCCCGTCGACAATCTTGGCGAGAGCGGCGACGGTCATGTCCTGCTCGATTTTTTTGCGTGCGATGTTGTAACCATCAACCTTCAATGCCAGCGTGCGCGCCTCTTCGCGATCATCGCTCAACAACAGCGCTAACGCCTCACTGCCGTCGCCAAGGCGTCCACAGGCGTTAATGCGCGGCCCAAGCATAAAACCGAAATCGCGAGCCGTAAGCGTGGTGGAGGCGCTGCGGGCAGACCGGTAGTAAAGCTCAATCAGCCCTACCGGCGCCCAGCGATGGAAATTGCGCAACGATTCGGCCACGAGAATGCGGTTGTCGCCGTCAAGCGGCATAATATCTGTAACCGTCGCCAGACCCGCGAGAGTAAAGAGTTTGCCACCAAGACCTTTGGCAAGCCGCTCGTCATTGCGCCTACGTCTAGCCTCGGTGACAAGTTGTCCAGCCAGACAATAGGCGATGCCCGCACCGCAGAGCGTCTGCAGCTTTGCCGGCGTATTCGTTTCCGGTACTTTGGGGTCGACAAAAACCTCGGATGAAACCGGAAGCTTTTCCCCGGGAAGATGGTGGTCGGTTACAATCACCGGGATTCCAGACCGGCGCAACGAGGCGATTTCGTTTTCGGAGTTTATGCCGTTGTCTACCGTCACCACCAGCGCGATGGGACCAGATTCAGACAGCAGCCGCTGCAGCGAAGTAGCCGTCATGCCATAGCCTTCGCCGATTCGCCTGGGAATAAAAGGATAAGCATTCCCTCCGAGCTTGAGGATGGTCCGCGTAAGGATGGCCGTTGCACAAAAGCCGTCGCAATCGTAGTCGCCGAAAACGACGATGCGCCCGCCTCGTTCGATTTCATCAAGAATCAATCCGGCAGCCCGGACGATTCCCGGCAGTTGCGCGGGGGCGGAAAGCTTCCGGTAATCGGGGTGGAAATAATCCCGATAGGAATTCTTATCTACGCCGCGCAGCGCAAGCAACCGCGCCATCAGCGGAGAGCAGCCGAACTCCGCGAGTTCACGTACTCGCGCCTCCTCAAGGGGCTTCTCTACCCAGCGGACCACTTAAACGCTGACCTCACAGCACCAGCCGTGGCGGTCTTCGATTTCTCCGTACTGAATCGCCTGCACAGTTTCATAGAGCCGTTGCAGATGCTCGCCAACGACGTCGGGGCTGGAAATACGAATTACCTCCTCGCCACGGGTGATTTCCCACACCGGCGTCACAACCACCGCTGTTCCACACGCGGCCACCTCGGCGAATTGCCGGATCTCCGTATACGGCACAGGACGGCATTCGACTGGCCAACCCAGATCTGCAGCTACGGTTTTGAGCGACATATTGGTAACCGACGGCAGCACCGAATGGCTGTCGGGGGTGACATAGGTGCCATCACGCGTGATGGCCAAAAAGTTCGAGGTCGAAAACTCTTCGACATACGTGTGCGTTTTTGCATCGAGATAAAGTTCGACTGGCCAACCGTCCCGTTTGGCCTTCTCGTGGGCGAAGAGCGAAGCGGCATAGTTGCCGCCGACCTTGACATCGCCCATCCCGTGGGGTGCAGCGCGGTCCCAATCATCGAGGATGACGGCGCGCACGGGCATGAGTCCGCCTTTGTAGTAGGCGCCGACAGGCATGACCATAATCATGAAAGTGTATTCCTTGGCGGGCGCCACGCCGATTTGCGGGCCCGTGCCAATAAGCAACGGACGCAGATAGAGCGAACCGCCAGTTCCGTAGGGCG
Source organism: uncultured Verrucomicrobiota bacterium (assembly GCA_945487985.1). Taxonomy (GTDB): domain Bacteria; phylum Verrucomicrobiota; class Kiritimatiellia; order RFP12; family UBA1067; genus UBA1067. The sequence goes on from CALYTX010000079.1 coordinate 2,538, forward strand.
GAACGAACTCTTCGTTGGCAGCGACCACCAGCCGACAGGCCTCGACGAAACGCTCCGGTGGCATCGGCGGCATGACCGTGCGGATGGCCGTCTTCTCCATCCGCAGCGCATTTTGATCGGGACGGAACAGGACGATTCTGCCGCTTTTCTGGCGGAACGCCTTGATGCCCTCAAAACACTCCTGGCCGTAATGCAGACAACTCGCGCCTATGTGCATCGTAATAGTCGGCTCTTTGACGAATTCGAATTCACTCCACTTGCCGTCTTTCCAGACTGAGCGAATGTGGCAGTTGACATCGGAAAAACCAAATCCGAGCTGCGCCCAGTCGATATCAGTTCTTGGCATGATAATTACCTCCTTATTGAAAGCAGGGGTTTGGCGATTTCCCTGAACTCCTGATCTTTATCAACCAAACCCAGAAAATCGCGATCTCCGAGCAGCTTGAGCACCTTGCGCACGCACGCCACGGCAGCCTCGGCACGGCCAGTACGGTGCTGAATCTTGGCAAGGTGCACCCAAACATGCGCATCGCCGTTGGGCTCAAGCTGCAAATACCGCGTCAGTGCCCGCTCGGCATCGCCCAGAAGCCCGGCAGCAAAGACAATACTCTCGATAAGCAACAACTCCTGGGAAGTTTTTGCATCATCAATGAATCCTCGCACCAGCTGCGCAGCCTCCATCGTCCTCCCCAACGCGGTAAAACTCTCCGCCAATTGATATGTTTCGTTGCGCGTGAGCTTGCCAGCGCGGCGCTTTTCGGAAAGTGTCTTGATTTGCTTCTGCATCATCGCCATACGCGAGACATACTCGCGCATGCGCCCAGTACGCGTGTTATTTGGGTCGATGACGTCGGTGTAATCCATCAATTCCAAAATTTGGTCCCACCGCCCGCGAGACAACAGAATATCCTGCGCGTACCGGAAGGTCGACTCCGGCGAGGCCGGATAGAGCAAACACGCCTCGCGGAAAGCCTGGGCGGCCTCGGCAATACGGCCCTGATGGACATAGAGCCCGGCAATGGCCGCGCGCAATTTCGAAAAACTTTTCTGAGCGGCAAAATCGCGGCGGTAGGCTTTATCGCCCACCAGCCGGCGCACGTACCAATCCCAGAAATCACGATCTTTGCGCGCCGTGGCTGCATCGTAATTCGTCGGGTCGCGATTGATCTTCATAATCAGCCCGTGCGGCGAAAGATAAGGATACATCCAAGGAATGACATAAGATTCCTCGATGTAAAAGTCGCGGCGCAGTCGGTCGTGATCGAACATCATTCGTGTGAGAATACCGTTGATTTCCATCACGCCCAGTGCTCCGGTAACCTGCACGCGGCCGTTCTCAATGCGCAAATCGCCATTCGGCTTGCGCACGCCGCGCCGGACCTCGTCCACGTAAATATTGAATGCGTCGGCTGAATCGTCTTTAGAGGGGATCCATATTTCATCGCCATAAAGGTCGCGCTGAACCGACATATAGGTATCATCAGCCAAAGCATTCTGGGTGATAAGATAGATATCTGGACGGTACCGTGCCGCATAGATCATGTAGGTAGGGACGAATCGCCCGGGGTCGGTGCCGCCAAAGAAGATTGAAAACGGCTCCATCGCTTCGGGCCAGTCAGGGTCTGGAAGCGGTTCTTCGTCTGCTGTAAGCTGATCGCTCACCGCCTTGGCTCCCTCCAACTGGAAGGCGCCGAACTGCCAACCGAACGTATGGTCGTTCTGCTCCGAACCGCCGAGCTTGAAAGCTACTTCATTGACGCCGAGGTGGAACTCGCCACAGTAGTTGTCAACTAACGGAGAAACGACCGAGACGAAGATCATCAGCACGGCGAGGAACGGCGCCAACATCTTGCTGCCGAGAAAACCTCTGCGCATGCACGCCGCGATCGTCATGACAGCGGCGAACACCAGTCCGTATCCTATCCACAGCGCCAACATCGCGTGAGACGAAATGAACTTGACCTTCTGGATGAACCCGTCTTGCAGATCGCCTTTCACATTTGCCAGAGCAATGAGTAGAAAACTCATCAAGAAAAAGCACACCAACGCAGGGACCATCCACTGCCAAAAAGACTTGCGGTTTTCCCGCTTCACAACCCAGTGCGCCGCGGCGAATGGAACGACAGCAAAAGGAATAAGCCAATCCGTGAACTGCACGCGCACGTCGTCGAAGTAGTTGAGGATTTGCTCTAAGCTCGGAATGTGAAAGCCAATGGCCTCGTACTGTCCACGCTGGATGGCGTGCTTGAAACCATCCCACGTTCTCGGGTAGCCCCAGTTCATGGGCGGATTGCGCCAATCTGAAACGAGCGGCATGTAGGCGTAGAAGCTGACGCCAAGTTGCGTGAAGAGCGCGGCGAACGCTACCGACCGTCCTTCGGGCAAGATTATCCATGTCAGCGCAAGCAGCACCAGATTCCAGACGATCGGCCACCAAAACCACCAGCTCTGCGGGTGGGAAAGTCCGTTCATCGCGCCGCACTCCAACAGCGCAAATGCACTGATGTGCAACGCAGCCACGGGTACGGCGAAACACATTCCGCGGCGGGTGAAGCGGCAGAGCGCGAACAGCACCGCCAGCGATAGCCAAAACATCGCCTTTGACTTGAGCCAGGGATAAGCCTTGCCCGTGTAGCCAGCAAGATCAGCCGAGGGCGCGGTAAAGGCAAAAAATACCGCGACCAAGCCCAAAGCCGCGCTCGCAGCCAGATACCCGCCGGCCTTGGCGCTCTTCGTTCCAGAGTCGTCCTCTTCAAGCGCGGAAAGCACTGCGGCCACCGCGCTGGCTGCGACCAATGCAGCGATCACAGCGTAGCGCCACGGTTCGATCAGCGGGGCGATTTCAGCGGCAACGCCAGTCCATTCGGCAGGACCAGAGAAAAGAGTGCACGCCAAGAGTATGAACAGCGCCCCCGCTCCGCCACAATACAGCGCAAGGTCGCGCGCCTTCTCGCGATTGCGGTTTTTAAGCACAGCCACAGCTACAAGCCCAAGAATAAAAACGGCGATACCGAGAATCAATAAGGTGCTCGACGGACACGACTTGGTGGCGAGAATGGGTACATGCTTGGCAATCGCGTCCGACGACATTCCCTCTTGGGCACGGTAGAGCGAACCAATCTGAAGCAGTTGATAAACCAGTGCCACGGGAACTAAATAGATAATCACCGTGCGGAACATCGACAGATTCTTCAAGAGAATGATAAGCGCCAAAGGAACGATTGCAAAAAGCAGAACCTGGTAATTGGTCAGTCCGAGGCCGAAGACGAACGCGGTAACCCAAAGGATGCGGTCGGACGGCTGGCGCATCCAGCGATAACTCAGAAGGAACACGAGCATCAAGAAAAGCGCGTTGAGCGAATAGATCTCGACAATTGTCGACTGCGACCATTCTACTGGCGAAAGCGAAAAGGTAAGCGCCCCGGCTACGCCGCCGGCGAATGACACCATCGGCACGAACGATTCCCCATCCGACTCGTCTGCGGATGTATCACCGATGATGAAATCGCGGCTCGAACGGGCAATCAACATCGCGGTGCAGCCCGCGGCGAGCGCGCCCGCCACGGCGGAGAAAAGCGAAATGCACCACGCCGGATTGGGATGCCCCATATATTCCACCCAACCGAACAACCGACAGAAAATCCAACTACAGAGCGTCCAGAAAGGATATCCTGGCGGATGCGGCACTCCCAAATGGTCGCCTGCGGTAGCCAGCTCACCGGAATCCTCGAGCCCGACAGATGGCCCAAGCGTCAGAAAGTAGACGGTGAAAGTAACCAGTGTCGTCGCCCAGAAAGCCGCCCAATCCAACCTGGTGAAAAAACTCTTTTCCTTGCTCATAGCGATTTTCAAATTCGGCTCAAACATCGATTTTGGTGATTTTACTGATCAAAACCCAACCCATAGCGATAAGCGCGAACATCACAATCAGCGCCACGACTCCGGTAAAACTGCAAAGGAATGGAATCATCATTTTCGGCTTGAGACAGACCATTGCCACACCCAGCACAATCGGCATAGCCGAGACAACGATTCCCTGTATGCGTCCTTGGGCGGTCATCGATTTCACCTTACGCTCAATGCGCATACGGCCGCGGATTGTCTCGGAGATCTTGTCGAAAATCTCCGTCACATTGCCG
>CALYTX010000080.1 GCA_945487985.1 uncultured Verrucomicrobiota bacterium
CGCCAGTATGGCGAAGGGCGCTTTATACAGTTCAAGAGAACAGTCGAGGGACATCAATCAAGCAGATTGCCGTCATCAAGCCCCATCGTTTCGTCGGCGAGCATAAGGTCGTTGCCGTCGGCGGAAGTATCGTTCTCCGCTTCGAGATTCTGCACCTGGAACGGCGGCTGATTGTCATCATCATCGTTTTCCTCGCCGGGCAGGCCCGAAGCGGGAATGCCGTAAAGCTCCTCATGACGTTTTTTCTGCTCTTCGCGCAGAACTTCCATTTCCTCATCGCTAATCGTTTCGCAAAGCGGAACGAGCTTGAGGTGGCGATGCATCGGGAAACCGGTGCCGCCGGGGATGAGGTGTCCGAGGATGACATTCTCCTTGAAGCCGCGCAGTTCGTCGACACGGCCCATCGTAGCGGCCTCGGTGAGCACGCGCGTGGTATCCTGGAAGGATGCCGCCGCGATAAACGAATCGGTCTCGAGCGCGGCCTTGGTGATACCCAACAGCGCGGGCTGCGCTTCCGCAGGGCGGCGACCTTCGTTCATCATCATCTCGTTGAACTTCAAGAAGTGCTGACGGGTCACCTGCTCGCCCCAGAGGAAGTCGGTGTCGCCGGGGTTGGTGATGCGAACCTTACGCAGCATCTGGCGCACGATAATCTCAATGTGCTTGTCGTTGATTTCGACGCCCTGCGCGCGGTAGACCTGCTGCACCTCGTTGACGAGATACTTTTCGAGTTCCTGCGGACCGGAGACCTCGAGAATCTCCTGCGGAATCACCGGTCCTTCGGTTAACTGCTGGCCCTTCTTGACGCGGTCGCCCTTGAATACGACGATCTGCTTGCCCATCGGGATGAGGTGCTCTTCCTCCAACCCGGTGACATCGTCGACAATCTTCACGCAACGCTTGCCGCGGACATTCTCGCCGAAATCGACGATACCCTCGATCTTGGCAATCTCGGCCGCGTCCTTGGGCTGGCGCGCCTCGAACAGTTCTGCCACGCGCGGCAGACCGCCGGTAATATCGCGCGTCTTGGCCGCTTCGCGCGGCGTTTTCGCCAGCAGCATGCCGGCCGTGGCCTTCATGCCGTCGCGAACCATCACGATGGCGCCGGTGGGAATGTCGAGCGTCTCGAGCGCCTTACCCTCGTCGCTGCGGATGATGATGCGAGGATGGAGGTTCGATTCGCGCGTATCGAGAACGACGAGCGTCTTCGCACCGGTGGAGCGGTCGGTTTCGGTCTTCACCGAAATATCTTCCTCGAAGTCGACGAACTCGATAATGCCCGACGCTTCGGAAAGAACCGGCACCGAGTGCGGATCCCAAGTGGCAACCTTCTGGCCTTTCTTGACCTCGGCGCCGTTCTGCACGAGCAGCGCCGTTCCCATCTGCAACTGGTAGGTATCGAGCTTGTTGCCGCTCTTGGAGTAGATTTCAAGCTGACCGTTCTTGTTCAAGACGATGTCCGCCCCGTCTTCGTTGCGCACCTTGCGCACGTCGACCAACATGGCGATACCATCGTTCTTGATCACAATTTCCGGAACCTTCGCCGTAGCCGATGCCGTACCGCCGATATGGAACGTACGCATCGTCAGCTGCGTGCCGGGTTCGCCAATCGACTGGGCGGCGATGATGCCCACTGCGGTTCCGATTTCCACCTGCTTGCCAGTGGAAAGATCGCGAAAGCAGCACTTCGAGCACACTACGTGATAAGCAACGCCGGTGAGACCCGAGAGCATCCACACTTTCTCGACACCGGCGCGGTCAATCTGGCGGCAGGCGTCTTCCTTGATCTCGTCGTTGGCGCGCACGATGACTTCGCCCGTCTTGGGATCGCGAATTTCGTAGAGCGCCGTGCGACCAAGGACGCGGTCGCCGAGCGTAACGTTCACTTCATCGCCCTCGACAATCGCCTCGACCTCGATGCCATTGACCGTATTGCAGTCTTCAATCGAGATAATCACATCCTGCGAAACGTCCACGAGTTTGCGCGTAAGATAACCTGCGTCGGCCGTCTTGAGGGCGGTATCCGCCAAACCCTTGCGCGCGCCGTGCGAAGAAATGAAGTATTCAAGCACCGAAAGCCCTTCGCGGAACGAAGCGATAATCGGGCGCTCGATAATATCGCCGGAAGGATTCGACATCAGCCCGCGCATGCCTGCGAGCTGGCGAAGCTGCAGCTTCGAGCCGCGGGCCTTGGAATCGGCGAACATGTACACCGGGTTCAATTCGGTCGGATTCTTGTTCTCGGGAGTGATATTCTTGTCGATCGTCTCGTAGAGCAGATTGCCGATTTTCTCGGTCGTAGCCGCCCAGATGTCGACGATCTTGTTGTGGCGTTCGCCATCGGTGATGATGCCCTGCTGGAACTGTTGCTGGACCTTCTCGGCCTCGGCACGAGCGGCAGCGATTTCCGCATCCTTCTCGGCAGGGCGAATCATATCCTTAAGTCCCATCGACGCGCCAGACTTGGTGGCGAATTCGTATCCCAGCGTCTTGAGCTTGTCGATGCATTCAACCGTCGTGTCGTGCCCGGCAACGCGGTGGCAGTCGAGAATCAGCTTGCCGATTGTGGATTTCGAACACTTGTCGTTCCAGAAACCCATTTCCTGAGGCCAGACATTATTGAAAATCACGCGCCCGGCCGTAGTCTCAATCGTGCGCAGGTCGCTCTTGCCGTGCGGACGGCCGCTCGTGCCGTAATCCGGATTACGGAAACGGATGCGGCTATGATAGGTTATGCAACCTTCGGCAATACCGAACTCAACCTCGGCAATATCGTTGAACAGCGGCAGATGCTCGTTCGACATATCGGTCTTACCGGCGATTTTGCCTGCAAGCTTATCCTGCTGCGAACTGACGGTGAGGTAGTAGAGACCCAAGCACACGTCCTGAGTGGGCGTCATAACCGACTTGCCGGAAGCGGGGGAGAAGATCGAGGTCGACGCGAGCATCATCAGCTTCGACTCCATCTGCGCCTCGACCGACAGCGGAACGTGCACGGCCATCTGGTCGCCGTCGAAGTCGGCGTTGAACGGGGTACAGACCATCGGATGCAGGCGAATCGCCTTGCCTTCGACGAGCACCGGCTCGAACGCCTGAATCGACAGACGGTGAAGCGTCGGAGCGCGGTTGAGGAAAACGGTCTTGTCCTTTGTAACCTCCTCAAGAATATCCCACACCTGCTCGTCATGGCGCTCGATCATCTTGCGCGCTGTGCGCACGGTATGGCAGATTCCCAGCTCTTTCAGACGACGGATGATGAACGGCTCGAACAGCCTGAGCGCCATTTCCTTGGGCAGACCGCACTGCGGAAACTTGAGTTCCGGCCCGACCACAATCACCGAACGACCCGAGTAGTCGACGCGCTTGCCCAGAAGATTCTGGCGGAAGCGACCCGTCTTGCCCTTGAGTATCTCGGAAAGCGACTTGAGCGGACGGTTGCCCGGACCAGTCACGGCGCGCCCGTGGCGGCCGTTGTCAAACACAGCGTCAACGGCCTCCTGCAGCATGCGCTTCTCGTTGCGGATAATCACATCGGGAGTTTTAAGCGCGAGCAAGTTACGCAGACGGTTGTTGCGGTTGATGACGCGCCGGTAAAGGTCGTTGAGGTCGGAGGTGGCGAAGCGGCCGCCTTCGAGAGGAACGAGCGGACGCAGCTCTGGCGGAATGACCGGCAGCACATCGAGCACCATCCATTCCGGCTTCGACTGCGAAAGCCGGAAGCCCTCGACTACCTTCATGCGCTTGGCGATTTTCTTGCGGTTCTGCTTCGAACGGGTATTCTCCATCTGCTCCTCGAGCTCGGCCATCAGCTTATCAAGGTCGATATCCTTGAGCAGCTTGCGGATAGCCTCCGCACCCATCTCGGCCTTGAACTCGCCTTCGTACTTTTCGAGCGCGTCGGCGTATTCCTGATCGGTGAGAATCTGGCCGACTTTAAGCGGCGACTTGCCCGGCAGGGTGACGAGCCAATCCTGGTAATAAATAACCCGCTCAAGCTCGTTTGTCGTCATATCCAGCAGCAGCCCCATGCGCGAAGGCGAGCACTTGAAGAACCAAATGTGGCTCACCGGCACGGCCAGTTCGATATGGCCCATGCGCTGGCGACGGACGGAAGCCAGCGTAACCTCCACGCCGCAGCGATCGCAGACGACGTTCTTGTTCTTAATGCGCTTGTACTTGCCGCACGAACATTCCCAGTCCTTGGTCGGGCCGAAAATCTTTTCGCAGAAAAGGCCGTCGCGCTCGGGCTTGTAAGAGCGGTAATTGATAGTCTCGGGGTTTTTCACCTCTCCGTGCGACCAGCCGCGAATGGTCTCGGGCGAGGCGAGCTGCAGCTTGATTGCGTCATAGTGGGCGGAGGCATTGAACGAGCCGCCAAAGAGATCGGAAGTGTTGTAGGGATTCATTTCTTTAAACTCCTGATTGAATTATTTCGCTCATTGCCCCTTACACAAGATTGAGGGAGCCCGCAAGCAAATCGTCGGCCGCCTTTGCCGCCGGCGCTTTCGAAGCGGCCGGAGCGGGGGAATCGGCCTTGGCGCGACGCGATTCCGCCTCGCCGCCCAACAGCTGGGTGTCGAGACACAGTCCGCGCAGCTCGTGGATGAGCACCGAGAACGATTCCGGCATTCCCGAATCGAGAATATTCGTTCCTTTGACGATCGATTCGTATATCCGCGTGCGTCCATTGACATCGTCGGATTTGACCGTAAGCAGCTCCTGCAGCGCGTAGGCTACGCCGTAAGCTTCAAGCGCCCACACTTCCATTTCGCCCATACGCTGGCCGCCGAGCTGCGCCTTGCCGCCCAGCGGCTGCTGGGTGACGAGCGAATAAGGCCCAACCGCGCGCGCATGAATCTTGTCGGTCACCAGATGGTGGAGCTTGAGCATGTAAATCACGCCAACCACCACCTTCTGTTCGAAGGGCTCGCCAGTCAAGCCATCGTAGAGAACCGTCTTTCCTTCCGGACAGATCCAGGCCTGAGCGCCCTCTTCCTTCTCTTGCATCTTACGCGCCTGGCGCAACAGTTCGTCGATTTCGCTTTCCTGGACGCCGTCGAACACCGGCGTAGCCGCATGGAAGCCCAAATAACGGCACGCCAACCCGAGATAAGTTTCGAAAAGCTGACCAAGGTTCATGCGCGAAGGCACGCCAAGGGGGTTGAGCACAATATCGACCGAGCGTCCATCAGGCAGGAACGGCATATCGCAACTGGGCAGGATACGCGAGACCACGCCCTTGTTGCCGTGACGGCCGGCCATTTTATCGCCGACGGAAAGGTTCTTCTTGTCGACGAGGAACACGCGCACCTGCTTGACCACCTCGCCGTCGCCAGAGAAATCGCCGAAGAGCTGACCTTCGGCCGCATCAAGCGCGGCGTCTTCGATTGCGGCAAATTCGCGTTCGAAAGGCTCCATAATCGCAGCGACCTTGTCCTTCGCAGGGCCTTCGGCCATATCCCAGTGGGTATGGCTCCGAGCGAGCACCGACAACTGGCTTTTCTTAATCTTCTTGTTCGCCTCGATAATCACATCGCCCGTTTCCGAATCGGTAACATCGACCGAAAGCTTCTCGTTCATAATCTCGCTGGCCAGTTTGGCCACGAGATCGCGCTCGAGTTTGGCAATCTGGTTCTTGCGTTTCCTCTCGGCGTCTTTCTTGGCTTTCTTCGAAGTCTTCTCGTCGGTGGAAACCGCATCCTGGCTGGTCGAAACCTGAACGCCCATCACCACGCCTGAAGTCCCGGGCGGAACGGTAAGGGAGGTGTCACGCACATCGGCGGCCTTCTCGCCGAAAATCGCGCGCAAAAGCCGCTCTTCGGGAGAAAGCTCAGTTTCGCCCTTGGGCGTGACCTTGCCAACGAGAATGTCGCCGGGACGCACTTCCGCGCCTACACGGATGATGCCGTCGGAACCGAGGTTCCGGAGCGCATCTTCGCTAACGTTGGGAATGTCGCGGGTAATCTCCTCGGGGCCAAGCTTGGTGTCACGCGCGCCGCATTCGAATGTGACGATGTGCAACGAGGTGAGTACGTCTTCGCGCACGCAACGCTCGTTGATGAGGATAGCATCTTCGAAGTTGTAGCCGCGCCAGCTCATGAATGCCACGAGCAAGTTCTTGCCCAGCGCCAGCTCGCCCTGATCGGTAGCTGGACCGTCGGCAAGGCACTCGCCAGCGGCGACCTTCTGACCACGCTTGACAATCGGCTTCTGGTTGAAGCAGGTTCCCGCATTGCAGCGACGGAACTTCTGCAGGTCGTAACGCCAAACCCCCTTGGTGGGGTTGTGCTGATAGGGATCCTTCGCTGGCAACTTACCATCGGCGGTAACCATGATAAAATCGGCCGAAACATAGGCCACGACCCCGTCAGCGAGACACGTGACGATGACGCGGCTGTCTTTGGCCGAGACGCCTTCAAGACCCGTGCCCACATACGGGCGCTCAGTGGTCATCAAGGGCACGCCTTGACGCATCATGTTCGCGCCCATCAGCGCACGGTTGGCGTCATCGTGCTCGAGGAACGGAATCAAGCCGGCCGCAATCGAAATCACCTGCATAGGCGCCACGTCCATGTATTGAACCTCGCGTGCAGGTTTGTCGCAGAACTCGGTCTTGAAACGGCAGGTGACCTTCTCTTCGGCGAAGGTGCGGT
>CALYTX010000081.1 GCA_945487985.1 uncultured Verrucomicrobiota bacterium
GATTGCCATTGGCGCCGGTGGCATTGATATTGCTCTGGCTATGGCCGGCGGGTCGTTTCACATCCCGACGCCGAAGGTGCGAGCCATCATTCTCAAGAACAGGCTCCGCAAGGGGGTAAGTGCGAAGGACGTCATTCTCAAGGTGTTAGAGAAGTACGGCACGAAGGGTAACGTCGGCTGGATTTTCGAGTACACTGGCCCTGGAGTGGCGACGCTTGATGTTCCGTCCCGTGCGACGATTGCCAATATGGGAGCCGAGCTTGGCGTAACGACTTCCGTTTTCCCGTCCGACAAGGTAACGAAGCAGTTCCTCGCGGCGCAGGGCCGCGCGAAGGATTTTGTCGACCTCAAGCAAGACAGGGGCGCTTCATACGACGATCCCTTCACGATCGACCTCGCGCGAATCGAGCCGTTGATGGCCGCCCCGCATTCGCCGGGCAACATCGTCACGGTTAAGTCCATGAAAGGCACGAAGGTCAACCAGATTATGATCGGCTCGTGCACGAATTCATCCTACCGCGACATTCGCACCGTCGCCCTATATCTCAAGGGCAAGCATGTTGCGGACGATGTCGAGGTTGGCATCGCATGCGGTTCGCGCCAGGTGATGGCGATGCTCGCCAAAGACGGCTCGCTGGCGATTCTTCACGCGGCCGGTTGCCGCATGCTCGAGAATGCCTGCGGCTTCTGTATCGGAGCGCACATGTCTCCGCGGACGGGTGCGATATCGCTTCGCACCAACAACCGCAACTTTGAAGGCCGATCGGGCACGAAGTCCGCGCAGATCTATCTCGTCTCCCCCGAGACGGCCGCCGCCTCCGCGCTTACCGGCAAGATTGAGCTGCCGACCAAAAATCCAGTCGCCGCCGTTCCATCGCCAAAGAAGTTTCCGGTTGACGATGCAATGTTCCTCTATCTTAAGAGCGCAGGTAAAGGCGTTCCTGCCACGGAAATCGTCCGCGGACCCAATATTGCTACGGTGCCCAAGGGTGTAGCGCTTGCGGAAGATTTGCCTGCGAAAGTGGCTATTAAGGTGGGCGACAAGATTACTACCGATCATATCATGCCAGCCGGCGCGCGTCTCAAGTTTCGGTCTAATATTCCAGAATACGCCAAATATGTGTTTGAGCCGTGCGATGCATCGTTCCACGATATCTGCCAGGCAAACCAGGCTGCGAAGTTGGCTAACGTGATTGTGGCAGGGGAATCGTACGGTCAGGGTTCTTCGCGCGAACATGCTGCGCTTTGTCCGATGTATCTGGGCGTTAAAGCTGTTTTCGCCAAATCGATCGAGCGAATCCACCGCGCGAACCTCATCAATTTCGGGATAGTCCCGTTCACCTTCGTCAATCCGATGGATTACGACAAGATTGAACAGGGCGACCGACTCGAGCTCAACGGCATTCGAGCGGCGGTATCTGGCGATGGCCGGCTCGTAGTGAACACTCCTCGGGGCGAGGTCGTTTTGGTAACGGCGCTTTCCCCGCGGGAAAGGCAGGTGCTTCTCTGCGGCGGATTATTGGCTTCGCTTTAGGCGCTCGCTTTAGACGCTTGCGCCACCGCGACATCGACAATCCCGTTGTTTCATGATAGTGAAAATTATCAAGTAACCTCGCAAAAGGATTGAAGACGATGATTGCATTCCGGAAAACCAGTATGGCGTTCGCGGTACTAGTATCCGTACAGGTTAGTCTGTTCCAGGGCAACCTCATGGGACAGGACTGCGTGCAAACACCAGTCAAGGTTGCCGTTGAAGCCGATTCGTCTACATCGCCGGAATTGCGAAACGTACGGCTTGTCGGGTATCTTGGCCGGAAGATCGACCGTTTCCTCTCCAAGCGGGTTTACTCGGACTATGCGCGCGAGGTGATGTTCGCCGAGGCTGAAAAGGCTTTCGAGACCCGTTTTGACGACGATCCATCGCATCCCGGCGCGGGCTACTGGCAGGGTGAATATTGGGGCAAGGAAATGCTTGGCCTGATCGAAGGCGCAATCTACGCTGGCGACAGCAAGCTGAAGAACTGGGCGCTATCCCGGGCGCGGGAACTTGTTCGCCGCCACCAGCGGCCAAATGGTACGATTTCGACCTACAGCGACGAAGCGTATTTGTGCTACTCCCAAGGATGGAATTGGAATCTATGGGGACGCAAATATACTTTGTGGGCCTTGTTGGAGATTTATGAGGCGACTGGCGCGGTTGACATTCTGGCTGCCGCGCGAAGGCTGATGGATCAGCAAATCGAAATGCTCCATCGCCTTGACGTGCCGATTTGGCGAACCGGTTGTTATGTCGGCCTTGCTTCGATGAGTGTGCTGAAGCCGCTTTTGCTGTTGTATCGTCATACCGGCGAATCATGTTATCTTGACTATGCGAACGAAATCGTGTCGGGCTGGCGACGTAAGGGGAATCCTGCGCCCAATTTGCTGGTCAATGCATTTTCCGAGCGCAATGTGGCGGATTGGTACGGCATTCCGCACGAGTGGGCCAAGGCCTACGAATTCATGAGCTGCCTCGAAGGGTTGGTTGAATATTATCGTGCCACTGGCGAACAGGCGGTTCTGGATGCGGTGGTGCGTATCTGGGAGAAATTGTGGCGTGACGAAGCCAATCCAGTGGGGACTGTCGCTTTTTTCGACCATTTCTACAACGCCGCCAGAATGACCAACGGCGCATCCGAACCATGCGATGCGACCCATTGGATACGCCTGCCGCGGGAGTTGTTCCTGGTGACGGACGAGGTTAAGTACCTTGACGCCATCGAGCGCGCCTTTTTGAACGGTTTTATGGCTGGTGTTTGGCGCGACGGTAGCTGGGGCGCCCACATGGTGCGGAGCCACGGACGCCGCCATCGCGCGGCGCCTCGCCAAGTCGGTATGCAGCATACGCAATGCTGCGTGGCGAACATGCCGCGCACGTTCTTCGATGTTGCGCAGACCGTGGCGACCAGATTGCCCGACGGTACAGTCAGCGTCAACCTGTTCATGGATGCGGAAGTGTCGTGGGACGATGTGAAAATCAGCATTTCCGGCAACTATCCGGTTTCCAGCGACTTTACCGTCCGTGTCGATTCTACGACGCCGGTGAGCATCCGGCTGCGCGTGCCAGAGTGGTGCCCTTCGTTGACCGTGGACGGAAAGACGGTGTGGATGCTCGAGACCAAGGTGGAAGGCGGCTGGCGGTATTTTAAAAATGTCACCACGCGCACGTTCAATGTCCATTTTGATATGCCGCTGAAGATCGTCGATTTCCAACAAGTTCCAAAGGTCGTCGGCAAGTCGGACTGGGCCTGGAAGGCTTGGGTCTCTGCGGCGGAGAATCCCGAGGAGGTTCCGTATTGCCGTACGCGCCCAGCGGCAAGACTTGAGCGCGGACCGCTCATTCTTGCCAAATCCAGAAGCGTAGGGTGCGGCGAACGTGAGATTTTCGACTTTGAATCGATAGACGGGCGCGGATTTTCCGGCCAACTTGTGCCGATTGAACGTCACGAAAACTGGGCCGCCTGGCAGGTAATCCTGACCGGCCCGAACGGCGAGCGGATTGAGACGAATGCCTGCGATTATCAATCGGCTGCAGATTACGACGATAAGGACAATGCCTTTTCGGTATGGTTCTAAGAGCGAGAACAATTGCTGCGTTGTTCACTGCGCTTTCATCGTACGGGCGTGATTTTAGCTTTGGTGACGGTTTTCGCTACGGTAATTTGATATAATATTACGATAATGAAAATCTATGTCGCATTGGCGAGTTTAGCTTTTGCTATCTTGGCCTTCGCAGCGGTTTGGCTTGGCGAGCTGAACCAAGACGAAGGCTGGTATTTGTATGCTGCGCAACTGGTGAGCGAAGGCCAGATGCCTTATCGCGACTTCTTCTATACCCAGGGTCCGGCCATGCCCAGGGTTTACGCTTGCTTTTCGTGGATATGGCGCATCTGGGGCATTCTCGGCGCGCGTGTCGCAACCGCGCTTTTAGGTCTTGCCGGCACCTTGCTGGCGGTAGCGTTTGTGCGTATTTGCGTGCCGGCACCCCGGCGCAATCTGGCCGCGACGGTGGTGATGTTTTTGCTCGGTTCGAACCTCTACCACATTTATTACACTTCCATTCCCAAGACGTATGCTCTGGCGGCGTTGTTCGTCGCTGCTGGCTATTGCCTGCTGGGACTGGCGCTTGGCGCCTCGCGCCGGCCGCAAGCACCGTATCTGCTGTTTGCCTCTGGGTTGGTGCTCGCTTTCGCCGCCGGCACGCGTATTAGCCTATGCGCGCTGCTGGCCGTTTGTGGATTGGGGCTAGTCTGCCTCCGTCGCGAATACCCCTTGGCGTTTCTCTGGTTCGGCATGGGCGGGGTCGCGGGGATTATGGCCGCGTACGGTCCGTTTGTTTTTGACCGCAGTGCTTTCGCCGGACTTTGTGCCGCACAGCAATACCACGCCTCGCGCGGTGGATTTGATTTGGTGTTCACTGTTGGTAGTTTGAGCCGGCTGGTGCGCTGGTATGCGCCGGTGCTGGTGGTTTTGGGTTTGGCGGTCGCCCGGGCAGTGTTGGTGCGCGTGCGATTCCAGAAGGAAAAGAATCTGCCTGCATGGTTGGCGCTATGGGGTTTTCTTGCGGTTTTTGCGGTGCAGATGCTCGCGCCGTTCCCATATGAAGACTATCAAGTTCCCGTAATGGGGTTATTGTCGTCGTTTGCTGTGATGCTGGCCGTTGCTCCCGGCGAGGGCGATGACGCGAATCGTCTTTCCCCGCCGTCGCTTTTAAGCCGGCTGTTGCCGCTGTTGGCGCTGGGATTGACCTGGTCCAATTCCTTCGGATCACCGCTGCTTGAACATTGGATGATGGCCGGGCAGGACCGGCTCTGGCCGCGCAAGAAGGCGCAAAGCGATCTGTCGGGGCTGCGTGATGCGGCCGCAAGTATTGAAGCGCTCGATCCCGGTGGGAAGACGCTCTTGACGCAGGATTTGTATCTGGCGATTGAAACCGGTCGTAAAGTGCCAAAGGGGCTTGAAATGGGTCCGTTCAGTATACTTACCCAGCAGGAATGGCTCGAGTTGCTTACGAGCGCCCCTGCACCGGTTGCGGCGTTGAGCGGATACAGCTTTTGCATTAACCCGCCTGTCTGCGACGAGCGGCCGGTTGACGAACAAGTGCTCTTCTGGGATGCGCTCAAGCCCAATTACGAACTTGTGCGGAGAATGGAGCAATTCGGGCAGAATTCCACACCGCTGATGATTCTTAGGAAGAAGGTGCGACCGTGACGGCGCAGGAAATCCGCAAGACGATTCTTGAAGCGGTGGCCGCCAATGGCGGACACCTGGCTTCATCGCTCGGCGTAGTGGAACTCACGATGGCGCTGGTGGATGTTTTCGATCCGTGGAAGGATAGAATTGTCTGGGATGTCGGCCATCAAGCATATGCTTGGAAAATCCTGACCGGACGCGCGGGCGATTTCTCCACATTACGCAGGCTCGGCGGGATTTCCGGTTTCCCCAATCCATCCGAATCCGCTGCCGATGCGGCTGTCGCCGGCCATGCGGGCGTGGCGTTGTCGGTAGCCGAAGGCCTCGCTTCCGCGCGCGACCTCAAGCATACCGGTGAGCATGTGGTGGCCGTAATCGGCGATGCGTCGTTTTCCAACGGGACGACTTTCGAGGCCTTGAACAATTGCGCGTCGTCATGTTCAAAGGTGATTGTCATTCTCAACGACAATGAGATGTCGATTTCCAAGCCCACGGGTGCGCTTTCGCGTCTTCTCGGGCGCTTGATCGCCACCTCGCGTTACAATCGTTTTAAGTCCGCGACGAAAAAAGCTTGCCGTTCTTTTCGCATGGGCTTTCTTATCGCGGCGATCCGTTCGGTAAAGCGGTTTTTCAAGCGAATGTTCATCGGGTTGGACTACTTCGAACAGTTCGGCCTGCGTTACATCGGCCCAGTTGATGGACACGATTTGGCTGCTCTCAAGGTGGCTCTCGAGGTGGCCAAGGCTGAGGATCGAAGCGTGATTCTGCATGTTGTCACCCGCAAGGGGTGCGGTTTCGTCCCAGCCGAAACAAACCCCACCCGGTGGCACGGGACGGGTCCGTTCAATCTCGCGGCATGGACGACTGCGAATGCGCCGCAGGAGGATGAACGCGCTTCGGCGGGGAAAGACTGGAGCCAGGTCTTCGGCGAGACGATTGTTGATTTTGCCGCGCGCGATGACCGCATTGTCGCTCTGACCGCCGCGATGAAAGACGGTACGGGGCTTGATGTTTTTGCCGAGCGTTTCCCGGATCGGTTTTACGATGTGGGCATTTCTGAAGGGCACCTTGTGGCTTTTGCCGCCGGTCTTGCCGGCGGCGGCATGCGACCGGTCGTGGCGGTTTATTCCACGTTTCTCCAGCGCGCCATTGACCAGGTTATGCACGATGTATGCATCGCTTCGCTGCCGGTAGTTTTCTGTATCGACCGTGCCGGGGTTGTCGGGGCTGATGGAATGACCCATCAGGGCGTTTTCGATTTGGCGATGCTGCGCTCACTGCCCAATCTGACCATCTGTCAACCTGTGGACGAGGAAGATTTCCGAAAGCTTTTCGCAGAGGCAGTCAAGCGCCAGGGGCCGACAGCGATTCGCTACCCTCGCGGTCGCGCTCTCGAAAGGCT
>CALYTX010000082.1 GCA_945487985.1 uncultured Verrucomicrobiota bacterium
CTTGGCAATTGTGCCGCCGCCGCCCTTCTCCATCCTGCCGAGCTCGGCCATCTGCCAAACGACGCCACCATCGTCCATGATTTTGCGAATCTTGGCGATAAACTCGGGCTCGCAATCGCTCGCGCCCCCCTTCGAGGTTCCACCGGTGTATTTCGAGGCCGCCGGCCCGCGGTGGAAAACGGCTCCATTCCCAGTGGAGTCGACATCCGTGAAATGCGGATCTGCCGCAGCGGTGACATCGGCCGAAAGCATACTGCTACGCTCAAGCGCGCGGCGTACCATGATGTCGCGAGCAGACTTCTCTTGCCGGTCGATTATTTCCGCGACGGTGTTCTCGAAAAACGAACTCGTCATGCCTGTGGCGCCGACCGAGCCGATTTCCTCCTTGTCGCACATGAGGATGGCCGCAGTTTGGCGGGGGACTTCGTCGGCCGCATCGAGCAACGCCTGCAGTCCCGCGAAGGAACAGACCCGATCGTCGTGCCCGTAACCGGCGATAAGCGAACGGTCGAAACCGACCTCGCGAGGCATTCCCGCCGGTACAATCTCGAGTTCCGCCGAAAGCAAATCCTCTTCGTCGACTCCGTAGGTCTGCTTGAGGAATTCCACCAGAGCGTTTTTGTCGGGCTTAGCGGCGGAATCTTCTTCCTGCTTGCGTTTAGACGCTTTCGCAAACGTCGTCCACGCCACCACGTCGAGATCTTCCGCCGGATAAAACTCCTCGCGAGTTTTCTTGGCCTGGTCATAGCCAAGATGCGGCAGAATATCGGAAATCATAAACACGGGATCATTCTTACCATCACCGACAGCGACTTCAACTTTCGAACCATCCTTGCGGAAGATAACGCCGTAAAGCGCCAACGGACGCACGAGCCACTGGTATTTCTTAATGCCGCCGTAGATATGGCAGTCGAGGTAGACATACGGCCCCTTTTCATAAAGCGGCTTGGGCTTCAAATCGAGCCGCGGCGCATCAGTATGCCCGCCGACGACTTTAAGCCCCGCCTCGGCAACGGGCGTTTTGCCAATCACCGCCGCCATCACTGTACGGTCAAGATATCCGCGGTAGACTTTGTCGCCAGGCTTGAGTGTTTTGAAGCAGGAAATCTCTTTGAAGCCGCGAGACTGCAAAAGCCGCACGCTTTCGGCGTAACTGCGCCGCGCAGTCTTGGCAAGGCCCAAATACCGCATGTATTCGCGGCAGTATTCATCCATGGGCATGTATTTTATTTTCATAAAATTAATTATACCAAAAACATACCGTCTTGGAAACGCCGTCAAACCGATCGTTCAACGATCGTCAGCTACGCAATTTCCAGGCAAGGTCGCCAAGGAAAAGCTCGTGTTCCAACTCTTCGAGGGTGGTGTTCTGGGTGATATGGACGAATTCGATGCCCATGATACGGGCGAAATCACGCATCTGTCCTGCGGAAACATCATGGGAGAGCGTAGTGTGGTGGGCGCCGCCGGCGGCAATCCAACACTCGACGCCCGTTTCCAGATTGGGCATAGCGCGCCACATTACACGCGCCACCGGCAGATTTGGCATCTTCATAATTGGCTTGACACACATGATGTCCTGCACAATCATCCGCAGCCGCCCGCCCATATCGACGAGGGAAACGACAATCGCCTTACCGGGGCGCCCTTCGAAGACAAGTCGCGCAGGGTCGGCCTTGCCGCCGATTCCAAGCGGATGGACTTCGATTTTCGGCTTGCCGGCAGCAAGCGAAGGACACACTTCAAGCATATGGGCACCGAGCGAATACTCACGCCCCTTCTCAAGATGGTAGGTGTAATCTTCCATAAACGCGGTGCCGCCCTTGAGCCCCTCCGACATCGCTTTGAGAACCGCCGTCATACCGGCCACTTTCCAGTCTCCCTCGCCGCCGTAGCCATAGCCCTGAGCCATTAGCCGCTGAGTCGCCAAACCTGGAAGCTGCTCCATGCCGTAGAGATCCTGGAAGGTGTTGGAAAATGCACCAATGCCATTTTCCTCGAAAAGCCTCCGCATGGCGATTTCAGCTTTCGCCTGGTAGCGAACCGACTGTAGATTCTTGGTGTTGAAAACATACAACCGCCGGTATTCCTCCATCAACGCGTTAACATCTTTGTCAGAAACTGCTTCGATGTATTCGACGAGCCTGCCCACGGGCCAGGTGTCGCAATGCCAGCCGAGCACCTCCTGCGCGCCCACCTTATCGCCCTCGGTAACGGCGACATCGCGCATGTTATCGCCGAAGCGCATGATCTTCAAGGATTTAGAAAACGCCACGCCCACAGCAACACGCATCCACTCGCCAATGCGTTTTTGCAATGAAGCATCCTGCCAGAAGCCGGCGATAACCTTGCGCGGCGCCCTGAGCCGCGCACCGAGGAAGCCGTGTTCGCGATCGCCGTGCGCGGCCTGATTGAGGTTCATGAAATCCATATCAATTTCACGATCGGGGATGGTGCGATTGTACTGCGTGGCCAGATGACACCAGGGCTTCTGGAGTTTTTTAATCGCATTGAGCCACATTTTCGAGGGCGAGAAAGTGTGGCACCAGGTGATGATTCCCGCGCAACGGTCGTCGAAATTGGCGAGCTTGACCGTCTCGTCAGCCTCTTCAGCAGTCTTCACCGTGGCCTTGTAGACGACCCGACACGGCAGCTTGCCGCCACGATTGAGTTTGTCGGCCATTTCTAACGCGCGTCTGGCGACGATGTCCAGAACTTCGTTTCCGTAGAGAAATTGCGAACCGACGACAAACCAAAACTCGTATTTATCTTTCATTGCCATGATTAACTCCTTCCCTTCATTGGTGTCTATCCGTATTTCTATTCGTGATTTCTGCGTCTGCAACGACGCAGGCGTCCTCAAAAGATGTTTTCGCCGCAAGCGAGTTCCAGTGTGGTTTCGCCGAAGACGAACTTCCCTGGAACTGGGGTGGTGATTCGACCCGAAACCTTGCCGCCGGAAAACTTCAATTCGACATCAATCCAACCGTCTGGATGCGGATGTCGCGCCTTGATGTCCCGCAAGGGTCCGGGCACCGGCGCCACAAGCACCCTGGCGAAGAACGGCGCGTCGGATTTTATTCCAGCTAATCCCGTCTGCATGAACCACAGCGGATGCGCGCCCCAGGCATGACAATCGCTGCGCGATTCGATTTCTGGCGTCTCAGGCGATTCGAGTAGTGCCGTTACGCCGTTTCGACCGTAATCGCGCCAGAGATCGAGCCGCTTGACGAACAAATCTCCGCGTCCCAACTTAAAGTAGGCGTCGAAAAGATAGTAGGAGAAATACACGGTCGTGCGCTTAAGCTGCGGGTCGCTCACCAACCGCTCGAATAAGGCCCGCGTACCAGCATCGTCGAGCACCCCAGCTAAAACCGCCAGACATTGCGAATGTTCGGAGAACGTATCCTTCTCGCGGTTATCGGCGAAAAGCGAGCGCTCTTCACACCAGAACGTCTTCACGATGGCGGTCTTGAGTTTTTCACCCTTTTCCTCCCAATAGCGCGCCTGCAGTTCGTTGCCAAGAGCGCGCTCGACGACGGCGGCGGATTGCATGGCCAGCAGCCAAAACAGATTGAGCTCGCTTGTAATGCCCTTGTCGCTGTATGTTCCCGGCACGGTGCCGTCACCCGACCACCCCTCGGTCCAATCCATAAACGACCAACCCGGCGGATTTTCTATCAACCCTTGTTCATTCTCGTAGTATTCAACCCCGGCCATCGACTTGCGCATGCCAGGAAGGCGTGCTCGCAGCCACTTGACATCGCTGTTGTTCATTACGTAATCGCCGTACATGAGCAAATAGCACAATGTGTATGAAAGCGACTCCTGCAAGCCGCGGGTCGGGAAGTTCATCGGGCACATTCCATCGTCGCGCGTGTTCAAGTCGTAAATTTCGATGGCGCGCTTGATTAGGCGATCATCTCTCGAAAGCGCCCTGAGCACATTTAACTGCACGCGGGTATCGCCCGGATACATCTGTTGTTCGTAGTAAGGGCAGTCGAATAACATCTCATGGGCGCACATCTGCATAGCGCGCGTCGAAATGCGGCGGATGCTTTCAATCGACTGGTCGCTTGAAGAGGAAAGCGAACTTTCCTGCTCGAGCGGGTAGCGCGACTCGATATAACCGAGCTTCGTCAGCACGAGCGGCTTGTCGCCAGTCTCGATGTCAAGCCGGCACCAACGCCCGCAGCGAAACCAAGGCGTAGAAAAAGCACCTTCCTCGCCGTCGCACACAAAAACGTCGCCGTAGCCGTCGAGGTATTTGCCGAACAATTCGCCGCGGTTGCCCTTGCGCGCATATTTGTCGGCCGGTTTTTTCGGCTCGCGAGCCGATTCGGTCCATGTCCAAGAAACGCGCGCCCCCTTGGCGCCCTTCATCACTAACTCGGGATAGGCGCAGGTGTACTGGCCACAATCAACCGCCGCCTGTGCGCGCGTGTTGGCTGGAATTACGCAAGGAACGCCGCGCTGCACAAGCGCGTTGAGCGCGCCGACAAGTTCGCTTTTCGCTTCAGCCTCAGTATAAACATGTTCCTTGCGCCACGGCACATCCGCAGCGACGGCCTTTACTGTGAAAGGTCTTCCGCGCAGTTCAGTCTGATCTGGAAGCTGACTGGGGAACAGCATCCATCCAGCGGTGCGCCCGCCCCAAGTTCTCGGTCCCTCCACGCCAGCCGGTCCGCGTACGACCTCGACGCTGGAATACGCCGCCGGCTCGACCGAATATGGGCCGCGCCCCGAGATCTCGAACTGCGCGCCAGTTCCCCAGACGCCGTTGGCAGACCCGAGCGAAAGCATATTTTCAAGTCTTCCAGCCTGCCAAGAGGCAACACCGGTCGTTAGCTTTTTGTCGTAGGCGCCGAGAGCTTTGCAGATAAAACCGCCGCGGTGCGAAAGCTGAGCAAGCGGACCATGCTCGCCCAACACCCAGACGACCGCCTCGAGCTTATGCTCGCCCGGTTCGAGTCCGTCAATCACATAAGTCTGGTATTGCCAATTCTCAACCGTGCCGCGGTTGGGTCCGCGAGCGACGAACTGGCCATCGAGAGTAAGGTAGAATCTCTCGTCGGCTGAAACATCGATCACAAGCGTGCCGTCGCCCTTCTCGACAGTAAAGTTCTTCCTGAATTTAACGAATTTAAAATTGGTCTGCCAATCTTTCTTGCCGCCCGGACCCAAGACGCCGGAATCACCCTCCAGCCAGATCCACGATGCGTTGTCGATTGGCTGCAGACGCAGGACATTCGTGTTGCCGCGGGTAATGCGGGCATTTCGGAACACACGATGAATTGCGCTTTTCTTGGCACCATTGCGCAAGCTCGCGGCTTTGACGGCATCTACCGCGCTATGCCACAGAATCTGCGCTCGGTCGTGCGCAATGCCGCTGGGGACATAGCGGCAGGGTTTAGCGCCGACCTTCTCCAGCCCGAAAAGAGTACCAGCCCAAACAAGTCCTTGCAGATACTCCCCGTCAAGTTTACTGAAATGGAAATCCGGCTCTGTGAAAAGGCGGTTGCGGTCGGGACAAAACTCCGCCGCCGTTCCAGTGGGAATGATTCTAAAACCATATTCGCCGGCAAAAGCGGCATAGGCGTCATGCAGCTTGGCGTACATATCAACCTGATCGAAGCCGAATTCCGCCAAGCGCTTATCCCATGGCGGATAACTCCAGGTTTCCTGAACGAGAATCTCAGCTCCCGGGGCAAGTTCGCGGATGGTCTTCACGAGCTTGTCGCCGAAAGGCCGATAAGATTGCGCGTCCCAACTAAGATGACTGCACTGTTGTATCGTAACGATATCCCATTGCTCAGACTTGAGCGTCTCGGGGATGTTGGCCGGCTGATTATCCGCCGTGCGCCGTCCCTCGGAAATACGGTCATAACGATAGGGCTTGAAATTGGGCTCGGTTCTTGCGCGCTCGACATTCTGCCAATGGCGTTCGAGCGAACAGCCGCCGATATAGAGTGATGCCAGATCGAGTTTGTAGCCGTATGCGTCGGCAATCTGGGGCGTTTGCCACAGACAGCAAATCGAAAAACTGTTGCCAATCATCAAAACCTTCAATGGTCTGTCGGCGCCCTTTTCAATTTGGCTGTCGGCGATGGCATGGAGGCATTGAGCGCAAAGCGCAACCGAAAACAAAATGTGTAGTAACTTTCCCATGGTTCTCCTCTGCTTGAAATTAGTAGATTGCAACATTGAAAATAAGCCTTGAGCTTTGCCGGAACTGCGAATTACTTTTCTTCGTGATAAGACCCCGCCGAGACGACACTTACGCTACCATCAAGATGATGCACTTCTGCCGAGGTGCCAGCGGGAATGGTGTAATGCCAGTTCAGCTTGCCGCCAACATACTCCCAGGAGCTTTTGATTTCACCGTATTGAGTCGGATAAACCGCCGAGATTCTCCCGAGACGCTCGTCTGGCACAGGCGCAAGCGTGAACGATTTATAGCCAGCCTCGTTTCCGCACTGGATTCCAGCTGCAGTTTTAAACATCCACGCGAGAACCGAACCGTAGGCGTAGTGGTTGAAGCTGTTCATGCCCACCGGACCAAACCCGGTGTCTTTGCGGTAGCTGTTCCAGCGTTCCCAAATCGTCGTTGCGCCTTGATCTAC
>CALYTX010000083.1 GCA_945487985.1 uncultured Verrucomicrobiota bacterium
CAATTTGAGCAGCTTCGTACAAACATGGGTCAATGGCAGTCATTGCTCCAAGGTACGCTCGGACAAGAGGCGGCATGGGAATCGCCCTTCCCAGCGGTCGGCGAGGAGGTATTCGTTCGCGCCAAACCTGAGTTCTATGTAAACGCCGCGACCAATGCTGATACTGCCGCGTTCGTGACGGCGGCGAAAATGCATTACCGCTGGCGCTATCTCGATCAGAAAATCGAACCTTGGCGGACAATCAGTCTCGATCCGAGGGACGGTTTCAAGTCGCTTAAGTCCTTGACGATGCCGAACGTGCCGGGCGATATCGAGTATTGGTTCGACCTTAATTTGCAAGCGCCATTCTACAGGTATGTGGATTATTCCGGCACTGGCTTGGGCGTTCCCGGCTATACGGAAGAAATCTTCACGGCCACCAATCGCGCCTCGGGGACGGTCTTCAACAGCCGCGGAACCGATTGGTTCGTCCGGCTGCGCGAGGGCAAGAGCGACTACGAGGCGATGAATCTCTTGGTGCGGCGCATCGACGCGGAAGGAACCGAAAGCACCGTGACGAATGTAGTTGCAATGGAGATGGCCGGCAACCACATCTGGCGCGGCTATTTGCCCACGCCCACGAACAGCGCGCGCGCGATTCGTTTCGTTATCGAGGGACGCAACCGCCAGACCCCCGGCGCAACCGACTGGTCGGAAAACGTTGTTTTCTGGCGCAATATTAACAATATCGAATCTCTTCCTTTAAGCGGAACGCTCGTCGAAACTTCCGACGACGAGTGGACCGAGCTACCGCTGGACGGGGCAACCGGCTATTTGATGTTCCAGGTCGATGATTCCACGCTTTCGCTCACGGTTGTCCACGCCGACTATCAGAATTTCAACGCCTGGAACGATGCGAAATCCACCGGACTGTTCGTGGGCAACTCCACTGAAGACGAAGGCAAGTCGGGCGCGTCGCCCAAGGCGGTGGAGTGCGCGGAAAAATTCACCGAGTGGATTGATATGCCCGCGACCAACTGGCACTGGCAGGAATCGTTCACGACCAGGGTAGCGCAGGAGTACGGCGATTACGAGGTGTTTCCTTCCGTTACTACGCCCAACAACTGGAACGCTGGCCAAGGGCAATATATCTACAGCCTTTTCAGAGACTCCACCACGATCAACAGTGAAGATCCCATCAACCGCGCGCTGCAGATGGCTGGCCAGGGGTTGGGGTATCTGCAGTTCGTCGACGCGGCCGAGGCGCCGCGCGGTTTGGAATCGATCGTCTTCAACGCGCGGTTGGCGCAGACGCTGAATTTCGGCGATTTCGCCTACTACGACGCCGACTCGAAAATGTCGATGACGAACTACACCTTTACCACGCGCGCGGCCTTCGATCTCAACAGTTGCTGCAATTTCATGGGCAACGCCTCGCTTTCGCTTATCGCCTACTACCGTCCCGGCAAGGGTTTCTACGAGTTCCGGTTCGAACAGCAGCTCGCCGCCGAGAATGGCAACGATTCGCTTTCGGGACGCTACCCCGGCCCGAAGAAGAAGGGCCAGCTGTTCTCGCTCTACCGCTGGAAATACGACAGCTCCGGCAGAATCAATACCACCTTGCTCGGTTCAAAAACATCCAAAGAGCTCGGCGACTTCGAAGCCCTGGCCACCGACAGCGCCAGCGGGAAGTATATGCCCATGTATCTTTCCGTTTCCAATTCCGCCGATGGCGCGACGTGCATTATGGCCGGCGTGATGCGCGGCGGCATGGATCCGCTCGCGGCGATGAGTACGATGGAGTCGGAGAAATTCGCGAGCATTTGTTACCGCGACACCTCCAGCGAACGCTTTACCTGCGGGACGTACGGCTTGCTCTCGGCGAATTGTGAAGGCGTCTTCCTGTTGCCATACTTCATTCCCAAGGCCGTTCCCTTCAACCGGGACATCCCAAACAGCAACACGCTGGAGTCGTCGCCCAAAGAAAAGATCACCATCGCCACATCCGCGGTTGTCGACTGCCAGTCTCAGATCGTGAACGATTGGTGGGTTTTGCCGGCGGGACGGATGGAGTCGTTTAAAGGCGAAAGTTCGGTTCAATACGGTTTCCGGGCAATCACGCCTCGGCAAGAGCTCAACATTTACACGGGCACTGCCGGCAAGACCGACTGGAAACTGCTGGCGACGACTAATTTCAACAGTTTCGGCACATCGAGTCCGTGCGTTTTCAACGTCTACACAATTCGCGACTGCTCGGTGAAAATCGCCGCCGCCGGCACGCTCGGCGATCTCAAAACCGACTTAGTTATCGACGACGTCGAGCTTAGAGAGTGGCGCGGCGGCGATTACAAGGAAGAGCGTATGGTCGCTTATGTCAAGCCTCATTGGCAGGATGTCAGCGACATTCGCGGCCACACCAACTTCACCTTCACGTCGGCGATAATCACGAACCAGTCACTGCTGCTCTCGGCCAAACGCACCATCCCGGGCACGCCCTGCGCCATCCAGTCCCCCCTCTTCGACGGGAAGTACAACCGCGGGTCGGGTCTGGGCATGTTCTCGTTCAGCTACGAGAACGCGCAGGAAAACGTCAATCTCATCCTCCAGATCGCCACCAATGTGACCTATGACGCGGTAAACAACATCGACAATCTCGACGAAAACACTTGGGTCAACTTCACCAACTTCACCTTTACTGCGGCGGACAAGGCGCGCGGCACGCGGAGCGCCTATGTCGGGCTGCATGGCGTTTCGGGGGTGATGCGCCTGTTGATGGATCCAGTGGTAGTCAACAGCGTGAGCAATTCGACGAATCCCGAGAAGTTCGGCGAGATTTACATTACCGAGCTTTTCTGCCGCGACGAACCCATGCTCGATTCTTCGAGCTGGTGGGGGTGGAACTTGCGCACGCTCGGCCCGGATACGGCCGGCGCGGACGAGGAAGGGCGAATGTACCTGCCCGATTTGACGAGCGCGCCTGAGAAGCTCGGCCTTTCGCTGGCGCTGAACAATTCCGTGACGGCAGACACCGATTCGCGCGACGGCAAAACGTACATTGAACACCTGCCGTTCCTGCAAACGCCAGTCTTCTCCACCAACATCGTCGGCGAGGTCAGCTTCCGCGCCCGCAAATATTCCGCTGGTGCCGAGCAGCCCGGACTCGTGGCTCTTTACGGATCGAAAACGGGCATAGACCGCTGGGAGCGCATCAAGATACCCGGCAACGAGCACGGCTATTTCGTCGTTTCCAACGACACGTATTCCCTGTACAGCTACAAAACCGATCCTGGTGCGGCCTATAGCGCGTTCCGGTTCGTCATTCCCGGCGTTCAAGGCATTCGTCCAGATTCGGATATGACCGCCAAGCTGCCCGTCGGCTACGACAGCGCCGCGCGCGTGCTCTTTGACGAAGTGCTTGTTACCGAAGCGGTTCGCGCGCGCGTAGGCTTCCGCAACGCGGGGGCTTTCCGCAGCGACATGGAAGGCACGGGCTTCGTCCGCGGCGTTCCTTCCGCCGCCGAACAGCCGCTTTGCCGCGAGAGCTGGGGCGTGCAGTGCGAAATCTACGCCGCGATGCTGCCTGACGAGATTGATTTCTCCCGCACGCCGCGCGTTACTTTGTGGTGGTATGAGGGCATCGAGCCGTGGGGCTTTGAAAACTGGAAAAACCGCGCGAAGGCGAAGTCAGCGAGGCTTGCGCGCGCCACGGGCACCAACCTCGTCTACCGTTCGAGCTACCAGACCTCGCCCGAGGCGGTAATGCCGATGACGATTGTGCCGGGCACGATTGTGCAATACATGCTCGAGGTCGAATATTACGAGGTGAATTCCGCCAAGCCCAGCACCAACTTCCTGTCGTCGGCAGACTGGCCCAATCCGTCCTGGTATCGTCCCGTCGACTTCAATAAGACGTCCCCCGACAGAACATTCTCGGCCTACACGATTCTCGACGATGTCGCTCCCGGCTGGGCGTGGATCAATGAGGTGAACCTTTTCGGCGAATACGATATCAACTGGGAAAACAGCGACAAACCGTGGCAGTATGTCGAAGTTGCCGTCCCGCAGGAGGCCGATATTACGGGCTGGCGCGTGGAGCTGCTCGAGTGGAAGCGTTCGCAGTCGATGGTCGTTACCAACACGCTCGGGGTTTTCGGACAGGACAATCTCGAGCCGAAGAAGCCCTCGATGCTCGGGGCTCAGGACAACATGGTCTTCCGCGTGCTGGGCAGTCCCATCGCGCGCGACAAGGGCAATCTCAAATTTGCCGACGGCACGCTCGACGGAGTTTGGAAAATCAAGAATCCGACCACTACGGCCACGAGCGCGGGCGAGCTTTCATCGTACGATCCTTTCGGAATTAGGCTGGTGCGCCCTAGCGGCATCGTCGAGCATGAAATCGTAACCATCGGAACCAACCTGTGGTGGGATCTTGAATACTACCGCGACGAATACCATCCTACCAACACGGTGAACGCGCTTAACCGCGTCCAGCCCGGGGCGGACTTCTTCTACGTTGGCGACGACGATCACGCCGCGAGCGATTCCATCGGCGTGATCAACGAGCGCGGCCGCACCGACACGGTGTGGTCCAAGGCGATGGTCCGCACGCCCGGGCGCATCAACGAGGGCCAGACGATCGACCCCAACCACCCGACGCCGAACGGCGCGAGCGTTATCGTCTTCGCCAATCTTGATCCATCGTCGGGCCATATCTACCAGACGGTGGGCGACGCGGTTGCAACCAACGGCAACCAGATGGTTTTCATCCGGAAGGGTTCGACCGCCGGCACCAACATCACGTATCGCGTCGATCCGTGGTTTGAGCTCGGAACGGTTACGACCAACGGCAAGCCCGTGGCCGCGACCAAACTCGCCGAGCCGCGCACCTATGTCGTCAACGTCGGCGCGGGCGCGTCGAACAATGTTACCGTCGTCGCCGGCACGAAGCTCAGCGACAAGCTTCTGGATCTGGGGCTGACGGACGACAACCGCTACCGTCCGGCCATTATCGATTGGCTTGAGAAGGGCAAGGACGCCTTCGGTCGCCCCTGGGCCAATAATGGCGACGATGAAATACGCCTGGCGAATTATATGAACATGGCCGGCCAGATTGTCACCAATCTTACGCTTACGCAAATGTTCTGGCTCGACATGGATCCGACCATCGGCAATCTCGCGCTTCAGGCGGGCATGAGCGAACCGCCGAGTGGCAACCCGATTGTTCCCGACTACGCGGGAACCGCCGCGGTGACGAACGTCAAGATGGGCGTTTTCATGATGATTACCAACCGCACGGACGATGTCGCCAGCGGGCATTACGGCGAGGCGTGGCCGCCCTACATTCTGCGCAGTCTCGAGCCGGGCGTTACCTCGTGGGATTTCGCCGAGCATCCCGAGTGGTCGTGGACGAGCGTCACTTTCAAGATTCGCGGTCTTTTGGCCAACGGGCTTACCAGTGAGCGGAACGAAGACAATTGGGTTGCCTTGCGGTGGTTCATCTTCACCACCAACTCGTTCCAGAATGTGGATGAAGAGCATCCCTTCACCTCGCGTGTTGAAGTTCAAGATCCCTACAGCAAGGCTTCGCCCGGCTATGCCGCGGGCTGGGGCAGCTGGATTGAAGAACATGGCTGGGCGCCCGTGTTCTTCTCGTGGGGAATCGACACGAAACTCAAACCTTTCGGCATCGAGATTCTCGAGAAGGAAAACTACTATGAGTATTGAGAGAAAGCACAAGTTTCTCATCATCGCCGCGATATTGGCGGCGGCTGCGGCCATCGTCGCAGCGCTGATGTACTTCAGCTCCGGTGAAGAGCCGGGCGGCATGGCCAAGGGCGATGCGGTTGTCAAGCGTATGAGCGACAAGCAGTATGTGGCGCTGCTCGAGCGTCAGCGCGCAACCGAAAAGCAAATTCTAAAGCAGTTGGCCGCGGCCAAGGACAGAAAGAACGAAGCCGAGGCGAATCTGAAAGCCGCCAAGCAATCTGGCGCGAGCGCGGAGGAGCTTGCCAGGCTCGAGGCGGTGGCGGCGGCGGCGACAGCGGATGTGAACGCCGCAGCGAAGAATTTCGACACCAACAAGAAACTGTCCGAAAAAATCATCCGCGAAAAGATGTGGGAATCGAGCGCGGCAGAACAAATGAAGCTTCAGGAAAAGGGGAAATAAGATGACGAAGATGATGAAGATCGCCAAGAGTCTTGTTCTTGCCGCAGGCTTGTCCGCAGCTGGCGGCGCGTCGGCCGAAGGGCACATCTATGAGATTTTCCCGTGCGACGAGGTCGGCAACTTTGCCGCCCCGTACGCCACAATCGATACGCCATTGACCTCGGGAGAGAACCTCTTCTTCAAGGTCCGGCTTATCAACCAGCAGACAACGCCGACGAGTACCGACGAGGAGAAGCAGAAACCAACGTGGTATCTTAAATACAACGGCCTGGGCGTGCCCGAAGTCGAAGAACTCGTCAATCC
>CALYTX010000084.1 GCA_945487985.1 uncultured Verrucomicrobiota bacterium
GGGCGACGCGCCTGAACTTGCCGCAATCGCGCTCTCGCCGCTCGGCGAGGCAATCGACGCCCATTTGCGCCGCATTGGCGAATTTACGCCTGAAATCGAGCTTCTTGCAGCCCAGATCATGCCCGAGCATATTCATGCCGTATTGCGGGTGAAACGCCGCATGGCCAAGCCGCTCGGGATGGCCTTGCGCGGCTTCAAGGGCGGGGCGTCGAAGATATATTGGGAGATACTCGGCGTTGGCACGCCGAGCGCGAACGCTTGCGCTTGCCGTGCAAACGGCGAACTTCCTTCGCTCTTTGCCAAGGGCTATGTCGATAACATTCTTTTCGATGAAACGGCCGTGGCGGAAGCAGTCGCCTACGTAAAGGACAACCCGCGCCGTCTGTGGGAGAAGCGCGCCCACCCTGAGCTCTTCAGGGTACTCGGCGATGTAAAGGCGGCGGGCGGGCGTTTCGCCGCCATCGGCAACAAGGCGCTGTTGAAAGCGCCGCATATCTTCCAGGTGCAGGTGTCGCGCTCGTATTTCGCCTACAGTCGCGATGTGCGCGGCCAACTGCTGAAAGACGAGCCGCCGGCCGTTGCAACGCGCGAATTCGAGGAAAAACGCGATGGCTTTCTCGAGGCGGCGGAGCATGGCGCCGTTCTTTTGAGCCCCTGTATAAGCGAAGGCGAGCGCCATATCGCGCGCCTTGCCTTTGAAAGAGGCCTCAGGGTGATAACCCTCTCGAACAAGGGTTTTTCGCCGCTCTACAAGCCAGGCGGGAAATTGTTCGACCAGACCGCGAAAGGCAATCTCCTGATGCTCGCGCCGATCAACTGGCCCTATATCCCGGGCGAAAAGAAAATGACGCGCATCGACGCCTGCATAATGAACCGCATCGCACAGTGGCTCGCGGGTGAGGGCGCCGTCGAGATAAAATACCGCGGAGTCGAACCCGCCCATATCGACCGTCTCGCCGCCGCCGCCATCGAAAGAAAGGAGGCGCGTAATGGCTGAATCTCGCGCAGAGACGGTAGGGCGCGTAATGGCTCATTCTCCCGCAGAGACGCAGAGCCGCAGGGAAGCCGCACCCTGGCCGAAGGTGAGGCTGGGAGCGGGTAGGTGACGTTTTCGCGACTGAAGACGGCTACTGGGCGACCGTTCAGGGAACCGAACCGTATGCCGTGAAGCTAAGTGCCGATTCAAGCGGCGGATTCGTTTCCGAATGCAGCTGTCGTTCGGCTAGCCGTGGCGGCTTCGCTCCGGCCTCGAGGATCGCCTTGTCGATGGCGTCCCGTCCTCGATTTCCAGCATAAGACACGGCACTCTTTATTGGCCTTTTGCAAAGGCACGCACTTAATAATATAAATGGGGGAGCGTTGGTCGGAGCGGAGGGATTTGAACCCTCGGCCTTTTGCTCCCGAAGCAAACGCGCTACCAGGCTGCGCTACGCTCCGACAAGGGGTGTTTTCATACAGAAAGTAGAAAACGCCATATAGTATACGCTTTTCGCTGGTGGAAGTCAACGGGAGGAATTGCTATAATATAGACAAATGGAGTTAAGGAGGCGGGTGTTGGGCGTCCGCCGGATTGCATGTGAACCGGATACTTTTCGAGTCAGCGGAAATTTGCGAAGGCATCGCCACCATAGGCGATGATCGCGCTCGTCATATTATCGAGGTTCTGCATGGAGAACCCGGCCAGATTTTAAAGACCGGCGAAGTGAACGGGAAAATCGGCATTTCGGAGATTGTCGCCATAGAAAACGGGTGCGTCCGTGCGCGGGTCGATCACCGGGAGGAAAGCATCCGCCCATGGGTCGATATTATCCTGGCGCCGCCGCGTCCGCGGGTTCTCAAGCGTTTGTTGCCGCAGTTGGCGGCGATGGGTGCGGGGAAGATTGTGTTGGTGGGTGCGAGAAAGGTGGAGAAAGATTTTTGGGGGGCTACGCTACTTCGCGAGGAAACGTACCGCTCGCTACTCATCGAGGGGCTGATGCAGGCTGGGACAAGCATCCTGCCCGAAATCGTTATTCGCCGGGGGTTGCGCAATTTCCTTCAGGATGAGTTCGAGGGCATGTTCCACGGCTCGCGGCGAATCATAGCCCATCCGTACGCAGCGCAGACCGGGGTGACCGCAGCGAAGATGGGTCAGCAGGCATCGTGTCCGGACGGCAGGCTGCTGCTTGCCATCGGCCCCGAGGGTGGATGGACTGACGAAGAGGTGCAGTCGTTTGAGGATAAGGGATTTCTGCGCTATTCGCTTGGCCGGCGGATATTGCGCACCGACACTGCAACTATTGCGCTTTTGGCTAAACTAAACAAGGAGAATAGATGACTATGAACATGAGAATCATGGTGTTGTCGGTAATGACGATTGTTGCGGCCGGCTGCGTTGCGACGAAATCGGAGAAAAGCGTGGCTGGCGGTCGGCCTTCGGGGACTGCCTTTGTGTCTACCGCGCTCATGCCTTTCGTTGAGAAGGGCGAATTGCCCGGGGCAATCAGCATTTTATACAAAGACGGCTTCGAGGAAGTCGCATGCGTTGGATACGCCGATGTGGCGGAGAAGCGCAGGATCACGCTCGACGACCCATTTATGCAATGTTCGCAGACGAAGGGATTTTGCGGAGTTACGATTGCAAAATTGGTTGAGGAAGGTAAGATTTCGCTCGATGATCCCGTTCATAAGTACTTGCCGGAGTTTAAGGACGTTTGGTATATTGACAGTGATGATAACAAGAATACTCGCGTGCTGAAGAAATCCCCAGTCGACATTACCGTGCGTATGGTTATGAATCACACGGCCGGCTTCGAATTTGAATTGCCGGGCAAGCGCGACAACATTCCTGGCGGTGGATGGTCGGGGGGGATGCCTATAAGGATTATCGCCGCCGAGGCGGCGGGGCGTCCTCTCAGCTTCCTGCCTGGTAGCAAAGTGGCTTACTCCAACACGGGCATTGATGTCGGTGCGGCCGTGGTCGAAGCGGTAACTGGCATGAAATGGGAGGAATATCTCAAGCGTACGGTTCTCGAGCCGTTGGACATGAAGGAGACCTCCTTCAAGCCTACCGATGAGCAACTCGCGCGCCAAATTGAAATGTACGAGTGCGTCAAGGACAAGCCCGCGTCCTATCGCCGTCAGAATGGCTGGCAGCAGCGTCCTTACAATGGCGATCATGTCTTCCCCTCCGCGGGTGCGGGAATCTGGACCACGGCGCGCGACCAGGTGAAGTTCTACAAGATGCTGATGAATCTTGGCGTCGGGGACAACGGAGTTAGGGTGCTCAAGGAGGAAACGGTCAAGAATCTGCTTGCGGTATCGAGCCGCGGTGCTGGGCGCGAAGGATATTCGCTCGGTTTGAGCGCGCCGGTTGAGGATGGTGTAGAGTCGTGGTTTGGCCACGGCGGCGCCTGGGGAACTTGTTGCATGGTCAATTGGCACAAGAAAGAGCTCAATCTCTGGGTGGTGCAGTTGACGGGCGGGCCACGTCCGTGGGACCAAACCCGCAACGAAGCGGCCAACGCATTTTTTAACGCCGCTATCGATACGAGCGCTGCAGACGCCTATACCGGGCGCACGAAATAATGGGGCTTCTTGCATCACTGCTGCTTGCTGCTTCGGCAAGTGCCTCGACCGCGCCAGAAACGTGGTTTCACGTCATTGGCGGCAATGCGTCGAAGGTCGGCATGGCCGCCGATATTGCGGCCATTGCCGAAGCGGGCATTGGAGGTATCCATTTTTTCCACGGCCACGCTGATGGCAAGCTCTGGCCGGGAGTGGACGAGCCGATCGAATGTTTGAGCGGCAAGTGGATGGATCTGGTGAAATTCGCCGCGGAGGAATGCCGCCGGCGGGGGCTTTCGTTTAAGATGCAGAACTGTCCCGGGTGGTCGATGTCGGGCGGACCTTGGGTATCTCCCGGAGAGGCCATGCGTAGGCTGGTTGCCTTTACGCCTGGTGAGAAACCAGCCTTCGACGCCGATGACGACTACCGTGAAATTGCCGCGGTCACGTTTTTAGAGCCGGACGATTCGCGCGATGACGAGCTTTTGCGTATATTCCCGAATCCGCAGCAGCTCAATCATTGCTGGGCTTACGAGCCGAAGACCAATTTGTGGGGTCGGGGGTGTCCGCCCGGTGCCTGGCAGGATGTCTATCCTATGACCTTTTCGCGAACGGGTGCTTCCAAGTTGGATATGTGGGAAGCGAAGGCTGGATGGGGGCTTCGCAAGTTCGAGATGTCCACTAATAGCACGCCGGTTCGGACTAAAGGGTTGAAGACGCTTGTTTTTGGGCATGTCAACGCCAAGCGCCGCAATCATCCCGCGCCGCCGGAAGCGACCGGATGGGAGTGCGACAAAATGGATGTGCGCGGATTCAGAGCGGTGTGGCGCGGATATATCGGCAAGGTGCTCGCCGCGGGGGTGAAAGTTGACGGCACGCTCGTAGATAGTTGGGAATGCGGCACCCAAAGCTGGACCTGGAACATGGAAGAGGAATTCGCCCGCCGCGCTGGTTATGCGCTACGTCCGTGGTTGCCGGCGCTTTTCGGATATGTGCTTGAAAGCGAGGCAGCTACGGAAAAGTTCCTGCTTGACTGGCGCGAAGTCTGTTCGCGGCTTATCGAGGAAAACTATTACGGTGAAATAGCCCGCCTTGCGCATAAGAACTCAATGAGCGTGCAGTTTGAGACGGCGTTCGGTGATGTGATAGCGGGCGACATCTTGCGCTACTGGAAATACGCCGACGAGCCGATGTGCGAGTTCTGGAGCCCGCACGACAATTCGAGCGGCTTTGTCTATTCACATGATTTCAAAGCGGTTTTGCCGTGTGTCTCGGCCGCCCACATTTATGGCAAGCGCCGAGTTTCTGCGGAAGCACTGACGAGTTTCAACTTGACGTTTGATGAAAATTTCAATAAATGGAAGCGCGATATCGATTTGCATTTTGGGCGCGGTGTAACCCATATCGTTTTCCACACCTTCACCCACAATCCCGTCGTGGGCGGGAAAGCGCCATCGACGAGTTTCGGCTCTCGCATCGGCTCTCCATTTCTACGGCTGCAACCCTGGTGGGGGTATATGCGCGAGTTCACTCGCTACCTCGAGTTTTGCGGGCGCGAACTCGAGCGGGGAATTAGTGTTGCGGAGATTCTCATGTATCTCGGAGATGATCTAAACCACAAGCCTTCAGAATCGCAGTTTCTGTTCGACAACAACTATAAATACGATTATCTAAACTCAGATGTGCTCGAGAACCGGCTGATGGTGAAGGATGGCATGCTGGTGTTGCCGGAAGGGACGAGCTACCGCGTTTTGTGGATACCATCTGGAACATTTCTGCGACCTGCGACCCAGGCGCGAATCGAGGAACTTTCCAAGGCCGGTGCGCGTATCGTGCGGGGTGATTTTACTCCTGATTGGCCCTCGCCCATCAGATCCATCGGCCACGACGGACGAAAAATTTCGTGGTATCAACGGCGCGATGGAGATCAAGACATATTTTTCGTCGCACACCCTGACGGACGCTCCTTGTTTGTCTACCGCAGGAACAATGTGCTGCGCACGATCGATGCGGTCAGTCAGCAGGAGCCCTTACCGGGTTTCGACGGCGAGCAGCCGCTGAGCAGCGTTGAAATCGCAGCTGTGCCTTGTGCGGACTATGCTCCGACAGCCACCAACCGCGCTTATGTTTGTCGTTTGGAGCAGGCACCTTGCGGCAATATGCGATACATTCTCGATTTGGGGGATGTTCGCGACTGGGCCGAGGTGCGCGTCAACGGCGAATTGGCCGCGCGTTTGTGGTGCGCGCCGTATGAGTGCGACATCAGTCGTTTCCTGTGCGCCGCCGACAACCAGATCGACATTGTCGTGACATCAACTCTCTACAACCAGCTTATAACCGATGCTGGCAAGAGCGAAGCGGAGCGTTTGACATGGACGCTATGTGGACCTGCCGCAGATGCGCTGATGCGACCGAGCGGGTTGGCGAGGCGGAAGGTTGCGGTCAGAATTTACGAAGGAACGAAAAATAAATAGGAATCAAAACATGACAGGTATGCTGTTGGCAGGTATTGTTTCAACCACCTTTTCGTTTGGCGAAGTGCGCCTGAATTGTCCAGAAGACAATGGGTGGAAGATTTCCACCGCGCGCGAGGAGCTTGCTCCGGGAGTCGAAGTTCTTAAGATTAGTCTGGCTGCGGACGCGAAGCGCAATCCGCCGCGATTTACGGTCGAGATGCAGCGTCCGCAAATCGATATGTACTATCGTTGGTCGGTGAACGACAGCCATTTTTCTATGCCGCCAGACTGGGGCGGGCGTCTCTTTTCGGAATACGCTCGCCACATGCCGCTTTACGCTTTTATGAACGGTAACGACCAGTGTTCGCTTGCGCTGGCTGCGAGTGAGTGTTCTCGTCATGTGCAATTTTCCGGAGG
>CALYTX010000085.1 GCA_945487985.1 uncultured Verrucomicrobiota bacterium
GGCATGAACATACCCATGACCATCGTGCCGATGATAGCACCGAGAAACACCATCAGAAACGGCTCCATCAGCGAGGTGAGGGTGTTGAGCAGCGCCTCGACCTCTTCGTCGTAACTGTCGGCCACGGAATCGAGCATGTCTTCAACCTTGCCGGCCTTTTCGCCAGCGGCGATCATGCGCACCATGATCACCGGCATATAGGGTTTGCCATCGAGCGCCGCATTAAGCTGATTGCCTTGTTCCACTTCCTTGCGGGCATCGAGAATCGACTTTTCCAATACGTGGTTGCCCAGCGAGCCAGCGACAACCTCGAGTGATTTGAGGATTGGCACGCCGGCATTGGTCATCTGCGCGAGCAGCCGGCAGAACCGGCCGATGCCGCTTTTGAGGTTTAAAACGCCGAAGACCGGCATTTTGAGTTTGAATTCATCGAACTGATAGCGGCCTTTTTCAGTCGATTTCCATTTCTTGAATACCTGCCAGGCGATTATCGCCGCGCCCAGAAGGTAATACCAATTGTTCTTGACGAACTCGGAAAGGTCGACGAGACTCTGCGTGAGCGCCGGCAGATCTTTGCCGAAGCCAGAGAACATCTCGGCGAAAATGGGCACGACGAACTGGATGAGGCCAGCGGACATCAGAAGGGCGATCGACACAATCACCGTTGGGTAGGTCATGGCGCTTTTGACCTTGCCCCGAAGGCGCGCGGTCGATTGCATAATGGCCGCCAGACGCTTGAGAATACCGGCGAATTCGCCAGATTGTTCACCGGCAATCACCATGTTTACATACATATCGTCGAAAATGGCGGGGAACGCTGCCAGCCCCTTGGAAATCGGATCGCCTCCCTCGATGGATATTCGCAAGTGGGTTAGCACTTTCTTGAACTCGGGATTGCTGCATTGTTCCTCAAGCGTCTGGATGGTTGAGAGAATTGGCATGCCCGCGCCGATCATCGAAGCGATCTGCCGAGTGAAAGGAACGACCTCGGTCTTGGCGATTTTCTTCGTCCCTTTGATTTTCGGAATCCCGTTTGCCGTATAAATGTTTGCCATCTTCCGATCCTCTTATTCTCCGCCTGTCACTTCGAAAGCCGCCTGCAGCGAAGTGAGCCCTTGGCGAACCTTGATCATACCCGCCTCTTTGAGCGTTACCATGCCTTCCTCGAGCGCGAGTTTTTTGAGCAGTTCTGCATCGCCGCCTTTTTCCACCAGCGCGCGGATGCGCGGGGAAATCGGCAGCACCTCCATCATCGCTCCGCGGCCTTTGTAGCCCGAGCCGCGGCATTTCGGGCAGCCAGCCGGACCAAAGATCTCAATACCCTCGAAAGGTTTGGGATCGACCTTGTTGATTTTGAGCATTTCCAGATCGGGCTTGACCGGCTGTTTGCAGAAGGGGCATAGTTTGCGGTACAGACGCTGCGCCTGCGCGAGGATGAGCGAGCTGGCGAGCATGAATGGCTGAATGCCCATATCGAATAGACGCGCAATCACGCCGCAGGCATCGTTGGTGTGCAAGGTGGAAAGGACGAGGTGGCCGGTAAGCGCCGCCTTGACCGCGATATCCGCCGTTTCGCCGTCGCGAATTTCGCCCACCAGCACGATATCCGGGTCCTGGCGCAACACCGAGCGCAAAATCCCGGCAAAGGTAAGGCCTTGGGCCACATTCACATGGCACTGATTTACGCCGGCCAACTCGTACTCGACGGGATCTTCTGCGGTTACGATGTTGACATTGGGCTGATTCAAATCCTGCAGGCAGGAGTAAAGCGTCGTGGTTTTGGCCGAGCCGGTCGGGCCGGTTACCAGAATAATACCATGCGGTTGTTCGATAGCGAATTTCATCGCCTTGTAGGCGTAATCGTCGAGACCGAGCGAACTTAGACCCGGAGCAAGATTCGACTTGTCAAGAATTCGCATAACCACTTTTTCGCCGTGCACTGTGGGCAGAATCGAGACGCGCACGTCGACTTCTTTCTTCAGCGCCTTGACCTTGAAGCGACCGTCTTGCGGCCGCCGACGCTCGGCGATGTCGAGGTTTGAGAGAATCTTGATACGCGAGCAGACGGCGTTGTGAAGCGATTTGGGCGGAGCCGGGCGCTCTACGAGTTCACCGTCGATACGATAGCGCAGGCGCGATACTTTTTCCATCGCCTCGAAATGAATGTCGGATGCCTTGGTCTTGAGCGCCTCGACCATAATCGAATTGACCATGCGAATTACCGGCGCCTCGCCGGCGGCGTCGAGCGTGGCGTCGAGCGCGGCGGAATCGTCGTTTTTGTCGCCAGCGGACATTTCGACATCGCCCTCGTCGCCTTTCATGATGTTTTCCATCGCCAAGGCTGGATTGGCAGCGTCGTCTGCAAGCTTGAGACGGTTCATCACCTCGGCTAATTCATTGGCCGGCACCACCAACGGCCAAATCTTTGCGCGCGACCAGCGGGTGACTTCTTCCTGCGCCGGCAAGTCAAAGGGGTCGGCAAAGGCGACCGAGAGCCTTCCGCTTACCTTGGTCAAAGGCAAAGCTTTGACCCGGTTCCACGCATCGAATTTCATCCCGCATAAAAGCTCTTGCGGCGGAATGAATCCGGCGGGCAGTGAAATCGGCGGGATGCCAAGATAATCCGCCGAGGCAACGGCGAATTCTACCGGATCGGAGATCTTGCGGATTTCCTCTACTCCGCCCCTGCGCAAGCGCAGGTGGCGCTTGGATTGGAATTGTTTAGATACCATAACCTAAATTATAGCAAAATTCGTGCCGGACGCAATTCGTTGACTGAGGACAAACGGCATGCTTTTTGCTATACTGTTATTGTATGGCAGAGGTACACGAAGATCATGCAACTGAATCCGATGGCGCCGTAAAATTCGACGCGCGGCTGGCCGAAGGCGTCGCCTATTTCGAGCAAATGCTCGAAATCATGCCCGAAGACCGCACCACCCTTGAATTTCTGGTCGTCGCCTACGATCAGCTTGGCCAGCACGAGAAGGGGCAGAAGTCGCTCGTCGAGCTGACGAAGCTGCTGATTAAGGAAAAGGATATTCCTGCGTTGCAAGGGCTTTTGCCGCGGCTGAAGTCGAGCGACTACGAGCCGGCTAAGGCTCTGTGCTTGAAGGTGACTACGCTTGTCGGCCCTATGCCCGATTTAACGCCCGAAGCCCCTCGCCAGCTTACCGACGAAGAGTTGCGCTCGCGAGCCACCATCGAGGCCGTGCGGTCGGAGCTTGCATTGCTCGAGCAGTTGCACGAGGCGGGTGTAGTATCGGCGGAATTGCGGGAACGTATCCGTGAAAATGTACAGTCCTCGCCGATTGATGGGCGCGTTTTTCTCATTTCTGCACTTCATATTCTTGAAAAAGAGAATCCTACCGTCTGCGAAAAGGCCATTGAATATCTGGCCGATAAATATGGCGTACCGCCCGTTCCGCTCGCCGCATTCGAGCCCAGTAAGGATTTATTCGTCGCGTTGCCGCCGCTGCTTGCGCAATTGCGCGGTGTGGTGCCTTTCGCGAAACTGGGCAACCTCATGCTCATAGTGGTTCTCAACCCGGCCGACGACAAGTTGCGAGAAAAGCTTGAGTCCATCGGACCATGTCGCTTTTATATTGCCGATCCCGCGAGTGTGGAGGCGGCTATCGAGAAAGTCTACGGCGCGGTGGTGTAGGGAGGGTCGGTCTTGAAATCGCATCGGGGCATGACACTCGTGGAGGTGATGGTGGCCGGTTCGCTCACGGTTCTGTTCTCGCTGGCGTTGATGGAAGGGCTGATCGTGGCCACTAAGATCAGCCACGAAAACGCGCAATTGCTGGCGGCCGAGGCTTACGCCTGGGATACCGCTTGGCGGTATCTGAACACATCCTACTCCAAACTCAACGGGTCCACTTCGCCGCGGTGGTATCCAGACCGCTCCGGCAGAGAAATCTCCTCCAATGACTGTCCGCAGCTCTGTCGAGAACTCGCCGGCGCACCAGCGCGGCTCTATGTGCGCGTTTCTCTCAATGCGAACGATACGGCTGTTGCGCGCCACGGCGTGAACGAGACTGAATCGAAACTCATTGAGGTCGACGTTGAATGGGGGCCTCCCGATTCGCGGATGCGGCTTAATACACTTGCAAGTGCTGCGGCGCGTTCGTTTAATATTCCCGTGAGCGTATCGAAATGTTCAATCGAACGGGGGGCCGAGGAATGAAGCGCGGCATGACTCTGGTCGAAACATCGATTGCGGTTGCGGTCATGGGCATAGTTCTATCCGCGATCGGCTCATTGTTTATCACCGCCCACCGCATGCTCCGCACGGCGATGGCGGAGGCGGAGCTCTCGCTCGGCGCACGGGAATTGCGCGAAAAGTTGCTTTTCCGGATTATGCCGGAAGTCAGCGGCATTCATGGCGTTGGCCTCTTGAGCGGCACGAATTCCTCGCAGATAGTCGAAGGCTCTGGAACCGTACTCATGCAAGCGCAGGCGGTCGGTAATTCGCTGAACGATTCTCGCGGTCAGTCGATAAGGCTGCTGCTATGGAATGAGCAGCTCGCTGGCGAAAATCGCTATTACCTTATCAACGAACATACGCCCGATAAAGACGCTCACCGCAAATGGCTATGGCCGCAGGCGCTGTCGCTGACCGAGCGCTCCCTGGCAGATATTGTCGATTACGACAGCGAATCGCGCGGCGCGCACGAACGAATCTATCGGCTCAAGTTTGACATAGGGTTGGCTACGAAAACCGCCAATCCTCGCGGCGAGCCGATAGTCCGCCGCGAGCGCGTGAGCGTGCCGGTGTTCGGCCGCATCCAGCCGTTTGCCTCGCTCGCTGACTCTGGGGAGGACGATTGAAATGAAACTGCGCATGCGCAAAGCCGGAGCTCTGCTGACTGTAATCGTGTTCACGTCGGCGACGTGGATTGTGCTTGCGGGAGTTTTCGCCTATGCGCTCCACGCCCAGCGGCAGACTGTGCTTGCAATCGGGCGCGACGTGTGCCGGTTGGCCGCGCAAAGTGAAATCGAAATCGCCAAATCGGCCGTTTTCTACCGCTTTCAGCTTTCGCTCAATCGCTCGGCCCACATCATCGGCGGGGACACAATCGGCAATCAGTCGGCCAGTTCGTTCGATTGGTTTGAAAACTATTCATCCACGCGTGCCAAAAACACGATTGGCACGAAGAATACGGTTGTCTTTGAGCCGAGCGTGACCAACAACGGCTGCGTAGTCAAAGTGCGAGTCGGCAAGGTAGTGCATGAAATCGGTGCACAATGGGCAGATGTGACATTCGTCGCCCAGGCCGTCCGCACCACCCCCGGCGGCAGCGTATCGCGCTCAACCGTCGCCGAGACGGTTCGCTTCGCCCAACAGCGCTCGGCCGTTTTTAACAACGCCTATTTTGTCAATAACTACGGCTGGTTTCAGGGGTCGGGCTGCACGGCCAACGGCGATGTCCGCGCCAACGGCGACATGTATCTTGACAGTGGCTGCAAGATCAATGGCAACGTCTATGCCGCGCGCAACGAGGAGCTTGGGGTGGAAGGGGATATTAGCAGCACCGGCAAGATGGATAGTTATTACACTTACAAAAACGCCTCGTACGGCAATTCCGGCAACCGGGCGCGTCCTCTCCACACCGATCCTGTAAGCGGCTCTGTAAACGCCGGCGGCTACGAGGCTCCGGCATCTGTCACTACCGACACTCTCAAGGAGCGCATTCACCCTAATGAAGCGCTTTCAGTGGAAATGCCATACATCGGCGATATTTCATCGTCGCGCAGCGATTATCGCAACTGGGCCGAGGAACTGCACGCGGCCGACTCGAACATGTCGACCATCAAACAGGGTGGCGCCACGCTGGTGGAGGTTTTCTACGACGGAGCTGGACCCTCCGGGCTGGAAACAGTAACCGACAGCTACGGCAACGAGATTAAAGCGCCGGACTGGGGAGTGCTTGTTCTTGAAGGCACCGATGCCAATCCGATAGTGATCAACGGCCCAGTGATTGTGCCAAGCGATGTAATCATCAAAGGCACGGTTACCGGACAGGGAACGATTTACTCGGGGCGGAACATCCACATCGTGGGCAACATCAAATACCTCAACCCTCCTTCCTGGACGGGGAAGTCCACCTCGAGCAATGACAATTCCGCCAAGGATATGCTCGGACTGATGGCGAAGGGCAATATCGTGCTTGGGGACGCGAGTTCAAGAGTCATGAACGGCATCAAGACCTACCTCACCCAGCAGCCATATGTCCAGAAATACGCTTGTGACACGTCCGATGCGGCCATTGGCTATCCCGAGAAATTCGGCGGCAGCTACATGGCCGA
Organism: uncultured Verrucomicrobiota bacterium; assembly: GCA_945487985.1. Lineage (GTDB taxonomy): Bacteria > Verrucomicrobiota > Kiritimatiellia > RFP12 > UBA1067 > UBA1067. The sequence goes on from CALYTX010000085.1 coordinate 6,313, forward strand.
CGAATACGTTAGTTCCGCCGATTTCGACAAGTGCGTCTCTGCCCAGCTTGCAGACTATATTCCC
>CALYTX010000086.1 GCA_945487985.1 uncultured Verrucomicrobiota bacterium
CCAAATACTTTCAAGATTATGCCGCGACAGCGGCTCGATGAAAGCGGCGCGGCGGAATTTGTCTGTCCGTTGCCAGGCAACAGCGGCAAGCCACGCGCGGCCGTGATGGTGACGGCACAAGCGACGGTCTTCGAGGATGGCGTTCGCCCGGCTACATCAAGGCAGAGCGTATTACGCCATTACTATCCATACTACATCGGCTCGAATATAGGCAATACGGTAAGATTAGCAGGTGGTAGTTTTCCGGTGATTGAACTTGCCGCGGTGGATTCTGACGGGAAGCGGGTAGGGGAAAGCAAGAAATTGTCCGTTAAAATTTCGCGGATTGACAGCGTCTACAACTACCGGCGCGACCATCGCGGATGGGCGACCTGGCAATGTCAGCGCGTGCAGATTCCGGTTGTTGAGGATTTGCTCGTTGAAACCTCGACCAATGCCAATACGGCGCTCGCGTTGCCCCTTGAGAAGTCCGGCGATTATCTGCTTTCGGTGTACGACCCCGTAGCCGACGTCGCTTTCGCCCGCGAGTTTTATCTCGGCGCTGGTGGCGACGATGCCGTCCGTGCACCGCTTGACAATCCATCGGCGGTGACACTCGTCCCCGACCGAACCTTTTATCGTCCTGGCGAAACGCCTCGCATTGCGGTGCGCAGTCCCTTCGCCGGCCAGGCACTGTTGACGGTGTCGCGCGACAAATTGCGTTATTCACGGGTGTTAAAACTCGAGAAGGCCACCTGCGAGATCGCGCTTGACGAAGTTGCGAAAGCAGACGCGCCGAATTTGAAAGTGCAGCTTTCGGTGGTTCAGAGCGTAACTGGCGGCGCGCGGCGCATGGCTGTTCGAGCCCACGGCGAGTGCGCCGTTTCCGTCCGCCCGGTCGAACGCGAAATTCCCGTAGAAATTTCATCCACCATCAAGCCTATTCGAGCAGGTGGATCCGAGATGAAACTCATTGTCGATTTCATCGCTCCGGGTGCTACCGTGGCCGCCGTGACGGTGGTGGACGAAGGAATCAACATGTTTACCGACGAGCGCTTGCCCGATCCGGCAGGTTATTTCGCGCGTTCGCGCGATTGCCGCGACAACAAACTGTTTGATCTCTACCGGATGCTTTTGCCGGTTGTTGGCAACGATGAATTAAAGCTTGCCGGGGTGAAAACCGGAGGCGACAGCGCGGCTGAACTTCTTTCGCGCATAAGCCCCGTGCCGACCCGTCGCTTCAAGCCGCTGAGCCGCTATGTCGCGAATCTGCCGGTTGCGGACGGCAAGGGCAGCGTTGAGTTCGACCTCCCGGATTTTCAGGGCGAGTTGAGGATTACGGTCGTTGCATGTTCACCGCAAGCGAGCGGTTCGGCGAAACTCCACCGCAAGGTAGCACCGAAACTCGCAATGCACGGCGACGCTCCGCGCTTTGTCGCGCCTGGCGACGAATTCGAGGCCGTGCTGTCTATAGCCAATTTGAGCGGACGCGATGGAGAGGCGGAATGGAAAATTGAGGTGGACCTCCCAGAACACTCCAATCATCCCGCAAATACGTTCGAGGGTAAGGCGGTTTTGGCTGCCGGCGAGACGAAAGTCATCCGCAAGATGGTGAAGGCGCTCGATGTGTCCGGCCAGATGCGTTTGCGCTATCAATCGCAAGGATTTGGCGAGAAGCGCGAGCAGATAGTCAACATGCCAGTACGTCCGTCCGTCCCCTGGCGTGAAACTGCAGGGGTGGTGGTGTTAGGACCGGACGAGCAGTGGCAAGGAATGCCCACTTCGCAATTCTGCCGCGTCAGTTGCACCATTAAAGAAACTCCCCTTGCGGAATTGCAAAGCGCCCTGCGGTATCTCGCCAACTATCCACACGGATGTCTGGAGCAGACGGTTTCACGCATCTTCCCTTTGGTGGCAGCCGACGGAATCCTCGCTAGCGAATCCCCCATTCCCGTCAATGAGCTCGCCAGCTGCATCAACGCTGGGATCAGGAGAGTTTCTTCAATGGTTCGGAAGAACAATTTTGTAATGTGGCCCGACACCGACTATGAGCCATGGGATCGTGAAGTTTCCCTTTATGCCGCCCATTTTCTCGTTGAGGCTGCCAATTGCGGAAAGGAGGTGCCGGCGGCGGCAAAATCTTCCGTAAGCCGCTTGTTGAAGAAATGGTCGCTGGAGGACGACGATGGCGTCAGTGCTTACGCCTGCCACACCCTGGCGCTTGCGGGCACGCCAGAGCGCAGCCGGATGTTTAGACTATACGACCGGCGCGCGCATCTTTCGCTGCTTGATCGTGCGCGGCTGGCACGCGCATTCGCACGCATAGGCGACGGCAATCGCGCTGAGACTTTGCTTGCCGGCGCTTGTGCCCCCGCGTCGATAAAGGAGGCCGCGTTTCAGGTTCTGGCGCTGCTCGATCTTCATCAGTGCGATAAACGCCTACCGGCACTTATCACCTATCTGCTCGATCATCGCGACAAGGCGAGGTTGTCGTGGGGCACCACTGCCGAAAACGCCCATGCGTTATTGGCGATCGGTGCCTACTACCGCGTCAATCCAGTTGTAGCCGGTAAAGAACGCTTCGCAGTCTGGCAGAAACTTGAACTGGATGATTTTTCTACGGTCAAAGACGAGAGCAGCGATCTGTCCGTGCGACGACGCTTCTTCTCCCCATCGGGAAGAGAGTTGCGGGATGGAGAAATCAAGCGCGGAGATTTGCTGATAGTCGAGATTGCGGTTAAATGCGCGCAGGAGCGCGACTTGGCCGACTTGATAATCGAAGATCCGTTCGCGGGAGCGTTCGAGCCTGTCCACAGTTCGGTGGATGCGGCATTGTTCGCAGGTTTTCACAATGATGAACACTCATGGGTGTTGAGATTTGATGCTCGCGATGATAAAATGCTGGTGTATTCTAAGAAATTCCATATTGCGAAAGATGGCGAAGTCAGATTCTGTTATCCGCTCCGGGCGGTTTCGTGCGGTAATTTCGCGCTGCCGCAGGTGGCTGTCGAGGCTATGTATCAGCCTGGGCTTGCTGCTCGCGCTGGCGCTGGGCGGATCGTACTGCGCGATTGACTGGCGCGAAGAGTTTGCCGGAATCTTTCCTGGCGGAATCGTCCTGCGGGACCGCGCTGGTGACGTGCTGCGCGTGTCGCTTGGTCACGGCGATGTCGACTGCCGACCATATTACCGCGCCGCGCCCGACGACTGGATAGTCAAGGCGATTGTCGCCAGCGAAGACGGCGAGTTCTGGCACCATCACGGGGTGCGTCCGCTTTCAGTCCTGCGCGCGCTTTGCCAGAACCTCTACTACCGTCGGCGAATCTCCGGGGCTTCGACGATTTCGATGCAGACGGTGCGTTTAATCGAACCTCACCGCAGAAGCTACTCGCAGAAATGGATCGAGGCGTTCAAGGCGCTGAAGATGGAACGCCGCAAAGATAAATTGTGGATTCTTTCCCAGTATCTAAATCGAGCACCGTTCGGCTCCAATTTCGTAGGCATCGAGGCGGCGGCGAACGGTTGGTTCGGAAAGAGCGCCAAAGTCCTCGGTCTCGGCGAGGCGGCGATGCTCGCGGGAATGGTTCAGGCGCCTTCGCGCTTCCGCCCCGACCGCGGCTACGCGCGCGCCATTAAGCGGCGCGATTATGTGCTTGGCCGGATGCTGGAACTCGGTATGATCAGCGAGGAGCAACTGCGTGGCGCCCAAAGTGTAATGCCGCAGATTTGCCGCGCGCCGCGTCCCTTCAAATATCCTTACTATTGCGATTACTATCTTAAAGAAGTGCTTGGCAAAGACGGGAAAGGACAAAGCCAAAGCGGTGATTACATTACGCCGCTCGATGCCGATGTGCAATTCGTCTGCGACGAAACGCTGAACGCTGCTGCGTCCGCCGCCGGATATTCTCTCGCAGTAGCGGTGATGAAAGTCGACAATGGCGAGGTGATTGCGCTTTCGTGCAGTGGCGATTACTTTGCCGCCGACGCCGGCCAGGTCAACACCGCCCTCGCGCCGCGACCTGCCGGATCGACGCTTAAACCGCTGCTCGCCGCTCAAGCTCTCGATTTGGGACTCGTGGGCGAGGAGGAAACGCTCAAGGACGAACCGTGCGTGTTCGACGGCTATGCGCCTACGAACTTCGATGGCAAATACCGCGGCGAAGTTTCTTTGCGCAATTCGCTGATTCTTTCGCTGAACATTCCTTTTGTTGAAATCGTCCGCCGCGTAGGGGTGGATTGTTTTGCAGAGAAATTGCGCCGGCTTGATTTTCGTCACGTTGTCCCGCCGTACGAGCGATACGGACTAGGAATCGCAATTGGCAATTGCGAAGTTACGCTCGTTGAGCTTGCCGGCGCCTACCGCCAATTGGCTTTATCGGCCAGCGGATATGCCGGCGGGGATGGATTTTCGCCGCAATCGGCCTTTGCTGTCTCGGAGATGCTCTCCGGCGAAGAACGCGCCGCATCCGCCTTCGGCCACATAGCTGCAGTGCCATCGGTGAGATTCGCATGGAAAACCGGGACGAGTAGCGCCTATCGTGACGCCTGGTGCGTTTTGTGGAATCCGCAATATGTTGTCGCGGTGTGGTGCGGACACAAGACGGGGTTTGGCGATACCGCCGTCGTTGGCGTCAAAGCGGCTGCGCCGGTTGCCTGGAAAATCGCCCGTTCGCTCTATCCGCGCAACGACGCTCCCTGGTTCGCCAAACCGAATGACACCATCGCTAAGTACCGGCTGCCAACGGCTCGTGCTGCCCATCCAAATCTTTCTATTTCTTATCCGCAAGAAGGGGACTGCTTCGCAGTTGATGCGAGCACGAAGCAGGCGCGGATTGTCTGCCGCGTGCTCGGCAACGCTCCCGATGTGAAATTGTGGTGGTTTGTCGACGGCGTTGCCGTGGGCGAGACTGTCGGTCTAAACCCTATGGTTCTTGAATTCCCGCCCGGCAAGCACTATCTGGTCTGCACGACTGCGGCCGGCAAAACCGCCGAGGTTTCCTTTTCCGTGTTCGAGTAGACAATAATCGGCTGTCACCTTGCGGACGCGGCGGAAAGCGTTTTAGTCTTGCTCGTGTTTTTTCCTCTTTTGGGCATCAACCCTTCTGACATATGCTTTTTGCGCTATTTTTTCATCAAATTCAAGAAGTCCACCGTAACAACCATACCACATGAACTCAAATGGTGCCACAATCTCATTGTCAATAATGAAAAACGTCTCTGTAGGCAATTCTTCCAGCTGAATGAATTTGCCGCAATCCCAGCTTGCCAAGCACAAACCACCGTCTCGTGGCTTTCTCCCGACAATAGGATTCATGTTGAGCCTGGCTTTGGAAATTATGCTCTGTTTTTCCTCATTGCTACCATCATACAACTGTTGCGTACAAATTTTGTCGCCGTTCTTTAGTATATCACATAGCGTTGCCTTAACTAAGAATTCGTCAACCCTGACAACCCAAGCATTGCTCCCGTTCAAATTTCCATCAACTCTATAGAAAGTCGAGAGCGGTTTTACAAGCGCAGAGTTCTTCGTTAAATTTTGTATTTTGGCTTCAATTTCTTTTTTCCAGTTCCAATGTCTGAAACATTGATTGGTTGTACCGTTCAAAAGCAACCACTTGCTTTTGTCCGCTGTATACGGCATTATAACGTCACGCTCAATGTTCGCCTCACTCAATATCCATTTGTGCATTCCCGTTGATGTCTCGTGCATGAGAATCGACTTGTCATCTATTGATCCGGCGTAATAGACGGCGTTGACCTCCCCACACGGCACCGAAACAACGGAATCCAAAAAATTATCGATAGAACCATCAGCTATTTCTGTGATTGGTTGACTTATACTTTGTTTAGGCCCGTTAAAACAGCATCCTTCCAGCACCAGCACAGTTCCAATGACAACTGTCAAACGAATTATCATTTTACCCATTATTTCAATCTCCAAAGATTGAATGTTGGATTCGACCATCTGCGGGCAAACATAATCTGTGATTTCAAATCATCTCATCCTCTCTAAAACCTCGTTTTACAACTCTTTCATTCTCTCCGCTACAGATGGGATTTCATTCGCTGCTCAAAAGTCCGAATAACGAAAAATATGAAATGTCATGGAACAGCTCATCAGGCTAGTCAGACGACCTCCCAATGTCCACCCTTGTCGGAGCCTTTGCGGACAAGGAATCCCTTTT
>CALYTX010000087.1 GCA_945487985.1 uncultured Verrucomicrobiota bacterium
AGTAAGCTAATGAGAGGTTTGAGACTCTACATGACAGAGCATTGCTCAGCTTAGCAGAGTCATCAGCACTGAGCTAGTCACTGGACACCTCTTTGCCGCGGGTTTGTATTTGATGTGGCGGCTGGTGCGCTGGTGGCTGCGGTTGGTCAGAGAGCGGCGGATGAGTCCGATCGAACGCGCCCTCGCCGAGCTCGATCGGCTGCTTCGCCGAGGGCTGCCAGAGCGCGGACGCTACAAAGATTACTACGTTGAGCTGACTATGGTCGTGCGCCGATACATCCAGCGAAAATATGGCATCCGCGCGCCAAGCCTGACGACAGGGGAGTTCTTTGCCGAAATCGCCGCTTCGGGGGTGCTTGCGTCGGACAAGGCGCGGCATCTCAATGAATTCATGACCAGCGCGGATTTGGTGAAATTTGCCGGAGTGCAGGCCACTTTGGACATGGCTCAGGCGGCCGCCGCATCCGCGCGCGGCTATCTTGAGGGCGACAACAGAGAGGGGGAGAAGTGAAGTTTGCCTGTCCTTGGATTTTTCTGTTCTTCGTGCCCTTGGCGATAGCGGCCTGGCGGCTGCTGCGCGCCGGTAGAAGGTCGGGAGTGCGCTTCTCGGCCGTCCACCGCCTGCCGGCTTCCACGGCGGGGCTGCGCGCGAAGATCGCCGCGCTCACTCCGTATGCGCTTATTGTGGCGCTGGCGATGATGATCATCGCTGCGGCGCGTCCACGCACGCCGCTTGCGCACGAGACATTGAGCGTGGAGGCTATCGCCATTGCGATGACGGTCGACGTTTCCGGGTCGATGGAAGCGCTCGATTTAACGCCGCCAGGCGAGAAGTTCTCCGACGAGACGACGCGGCTTTCTATCGTCAAGAAGCTTTTTGCCGAATTTGTCGATCGCCGCGGTGACGACCTTATCGGTCTGGTGACATTCGGTACATATGCCTCGACCGTCTCGCCGCTTACCGCTGACCATGCCGCGCTATTGGAGATGCTCAAGGAGATTGAGGTCCCCAAGGTCGCCTTTGATGCGCAAGGCCGCGCCATTGGCGACGAAGGTGAGGCCAATACCGCCATCGGCGATGGTCTGGCAACGGCGGTGCTGACCCTGCGCAACGCCCAGCCGAAGACGAAAATCGTTATTTTGCTTTCCGACGGGCTTAACAACACAGGCGCAGTCGCACCCGACGAGGCGGCGGCGGCGGCGGCCAAGTTGGGCATTCGCGTTTACGCCATCGGCGTCGGCACCAAGTCCCGGCGCACGCCGATTTTTGGGCGCGACATGTTTGGCCGCCGCGGCATAGCCTACGCCAATATGGCCTTTGATGAAGGACAGCTCAAATCGATTGCCGAGCAGACCGGCGGAGCCTATTACAGCGTGAACGACGCCGATTCGCTTTCCAAGGCGCTCGACGAGATTGACAAACTCGAAAAGACTGAAATTGCCGCCGATGTCTGGAATGAATGGCGCGAGCATTTTAAACTTCCCTTGCTCGTCGGTGCGGCGCTGGCGTTCTTGTCCATTACGCTGTCGATGGCGGCATCGCGCCGGATGGCTTGATTTCCCGCGCTGCTTCGTGGTATAATGGCGATATGAAAATCAAGAAGTCGAAGACGATGACCATTAAAAAGGGCGCCGACAATGGCAGTTCAGCCATCGCCGATCGTTTTAAGCTCGAGCCGGCCGCGGGCGCTTCTGGCACGTCGGCTTCGTCTGGGACGATCGGCCGCACATCTGCGTTGTGCGCTCTGATTGCCGGCTTCGTTTCGCTGGCGCTGGTCGGGTCGTTGGCGATCGTATTGCTTTTCCACTGGTTGTTTTTAATGCCAGCTTAAGGGTTTTATCGATGAAAGATGTGATGCTTTCGTCCCGAGCCAAAGCCGCCGTGCGTCTGGCGCTTGACGAAGATCTTGCTAACGCTACCGAGCTTGCCGCCGGCTCCTGGCTTGATGCCACCAGCGAGGCGCTTGTTGATTCCAAAGCTCTCGCCACTGGCGAAATCTATGCCAAGGGCTCTGGTTGCGTTGTCGCTGGTGCGACGGTGGCCAAGGCCGTGCTGAAAATGGTCGATCCTAGAATCAAGGTTGAGATTCTCAAACCTGACGGCTCGCAGGTCGAACCCAAACAGCCCATTCTTGTTTTTCGCGGGAAGGCACGCTCGATTCTCGCCGCCGAGCGCACGGCGCTTAATTTTATGCAACGCATGTCGGCTACGGCTACGCTTACGCGCAAGTTTGTCGACGCTACTCGGCGCTACGGTACGCTCATTCTCGATACGCGCAAAACCACGCCGGGGCTGCGAGTTTTTGAAAAATATGCTGTCCTTTGCGGCGGTGGAGCCAACCACCGTATGGGAATGTACGACCGGATTCTAATGAAAGACAATCATCGTCGGCTGTGGAAAGGCGGCAATCCTGACGCGCTCGACGAGGCGGTAACGGCCGCACGTCGGCGTTTTCCGAATTTGGCAGTCGAGGTTGAGGTTGAAAGCTTGCGCGAATGCGAGAGTGCGCTCAAGGCCGCTCCGGAGTGGATTATGCTTGATAACATGTCGATTGCCGATATGAAAAAATGCGTGCGCATGTGCAAAGGCATTTCTAAAACCGAGGCATCTGGGGGAATCACGCTTAAGCGTGCAAAGGCTGTGGCCGCGTGCGGAGTTACGGCGATCTCGCTCGGGTGTCTCACCCATTCGCAGGGTTCGGTCGATCTTTCGCTCGAGTGGCGGTCGGTTTAGTTTGGAATTTGTCCCATGCGGCAGCTTGTCGTTGATGTAGGCAACACCAGCACGGCTGTGGCGCTGTGGGATGAAGGTCGAGTGCGCCTGGTTGCCCATTGCGACGGTGGTTTCCCCGAAGCCTCGGAGCGGGCCGCCGCGATTATCGCTCGCCACCGGGTTTCTTTTATGGCTTACATTTCGGTGGTTCCGCGGCTTGACGGCAAATGGCGACGTTTCGCTAGGGCCCAAGGGGTTTTGATGCGGACCGTTTCTTGTGCCGATTTTGCAACCTCCGGGCGAGGTGGCCTAATTATCGACTATCCTCGCCCGGAAACCATTGGTGCGGACCGGTTGGCCGATGCCGCAGGTGCGCTCGAGCGCTATGGCGCGCCAGTTTTGGTAATGGATTTCGGCACCGCCCTTACGGCCGCGGTGGTGACGCGCGAAGGCGTGTGGCGCGGCGGAGTTATCGCACCGGGTTTTCCGCTCATGCGCGATTACCTCTTTGAACGTACCGCGCAACTGCCGCGGATGGAGCTCGGGCGCGGAAGAGTTCCGAAAATCGGGCGGTCAACTGAGGAGGCGATGCGTTTTGGCGCGTTGGTTGGATACAGGGGGATGGTGCGCGAGATAGTGCTTGAATTGAGCCGCAACTTCCACGAGCGTTTCCGTCTCGTGGCTACGGGCGGTTTTGCGCGCTGGGCGCTCAAGGGTATTGATATGCCTTTTACCGTTGATCCTGATTTAACTCTCTACGGAGCAGGTTTGGTATGTTCAAGAAAAGCTTGATGGTTGCGGTCTTGGCGCTGATGGGAGGTTGCGGTCCGTTTTGGGTGAATCCTTACATCACGGTCAAGGAAAGCCAGCTTAACTGGGTGGAAATACACTACTATCGTCTTGACCGTAAGCCAATCAAGCGCAGTTCGGTGTATCTCAACGGAATGGGTCATGTCGAGGCGAAGAAGGGTACGAGCGAACTGGTATCCAACGATTTCGCCAAGTCGCACAAAGAGCAGGAGTGGACGGATATCAAAACTCGCCGCGTAGCCGTCGATCCAGGCCATATCAACGATATCTTCCAGCATTTAGTCAACTACGGGCTTCTGGATAACGAAAAATATTTCAAGAAAGGCACCCGCTCGGCGAAGGCCGACAGGTTTATCGCGGTCAAGGCGAATATCAACAGCCGCTCGTTCAGCGAACCCTACAATATCTTCGAGGTCGATGCGGAGCTGGCCGAGCAGCTGCTTGATGTTGTCAACGAGTTCATTCCGCCCACTTTCTAATCCGGGTTAATTTTGGTATAATTTGCTGGAGTTTTGCACAGGAACATTTCATACAACACTAGGAGAATAATATGGGCGAAGTTATCGGAGCGGGCGAGTTGCACAAGGGCGTAAAGCTTTTGATTGACGGTGAGCCTTGGGAGATTACGGAATTCGACTTTTCCAAGCCTGGCAAAGGGCAAGCCATTTACAATTGCAAGCTCCGCAATATGATGACCGGCGGCGGTATGACCAAGAGTTATCGATCGGGCGACAAGTTCGAGAAGCCCGAGCTTATTCAGCAGTCGGTCACTTATTCCTACGATGACGGACAGGCTTTCGTCTTCACCGACGATAGCTTCGAGGAAATCCGCGTGTCCTATGAAGTTATGGGCGAGAAGAAGTATTTTCTCATGGATGAAATGGAGGTCAAGGCTCTCTTTTTTAATGAGAAGGTTATCGGCGTCGATCTTCCCCAGCTCGTGGAACGCAAGGTGATTAAGGTCGAGCCTGGCGTCAAGGGCAATACGGCCTCTGGCAAAGTGACCAAGCCTGCGACGGTGGAGGGAGGCTACGTCTGTGCCGTGCCGTTGTTTATCAACGAGGGTGATGTCATCCGCATCAACACCGAAACGGGCGAATATAACGACCGCATCTCGACGAAATAGTTCTTTCTCGGGATGAACAGCAACTTGCGGCGCCGGGGAGATTCCGGCGCCGCAATTGATATATTAATCGCAATTCACTTTTCAGGGGCCGTTGTGCTATAATTGCTCCAGCAGGTGACGCTGATTTTGCAATTAAGGATCTACAACCAGTTATGACTATTCGTGGTTTGCTTGAAAGCTGCGCGATGCGCATTCCCAACAATGTGGCTATGCGCTGGTGCGAAGACAAGGTCTGGCGGATGAAGACCTGGGGACAGTTTTACCAGGATGTGCGCGAAATCGCCGAAGGCTATGCCACGCGTTTCGGGCTCAAGCCGCGCGAGGAGAACACGGCTATCATCCTGCCCAATCATCCGCAATGGATGATTTCCTATCTGGCCCAGGCGGGCGCTGGCGTTTCGGTAGTGCCGGTCGGTCCGAAACTGCACAATGAAGAGGTTTGGTATATTCTCAACGACGCCGAGGTGAGCGTAGTCACTACCGATACGGCCCACCTGCGAATGTTCATGGATATTGCCCCGCGTTTGCCGCGGCTGCGCGGCATAGTGATAATCGACGGGGTGATTTTCGATGTCCAGAAGATTGGCCATGCCGATGTTGTGGGGCTGAAATCGCTGATGATCCGTGACGGCGGCGAGTGGTACGATAGGAATATCGCCCAGCCAAGCGATGTCGCGTCGATTATCTACACCTCGGGCACCACCGGCAAGCCTAAGGGTGCGATGCTCACCCATTCAAACTTTCTCCACGATGTGGTCGGATCGCTTAAGTGCTTCGGCGCGAAGATTACCGAACGCGATTCGTTCTTCGTGGTTCTGCCGCTTTTCCACGCTTTTTCGTTTTTGGCGAATTTCGTCTGTCCGATGGTCGTGGGTGCGCAGATTTGCTTTATGCAATCGCTGCGAACGGTCGTTCAGGATATCAAGACGCTCAAGCCTTCGGTGATGATGGCAGTTCCGTTGCTCGCCGAGAAGATCTACGAGAAGATCGAAGAGGCTCTCGCGGGATCGAAGATGGCGAAGTTCCTCTTCAAGATTGGTCTGCGCGGACCGATTATGCACATGGTGAAGTTGCGCCTGGGCGGACGAATTCGCTTTATGGTCACCGGCGGGGCGCCGTGTCCTCACCATGTGCTTACCGGTTTCAATCGGATGCATATACGTTTTCTCGAGGGCTACGGTCTTACCGAATGTTCGCCAGTGGTGTCGGTCTGCGGGCCGGAGATTGACGCGGTCGGCTCGATCGGCAAGGCGATTGCCGGCATTCAGGTGCGCATCGACTCGCCCAATGAATCTGGTGTCGGCGAATTGCAGGTCAAAGGTCCGATTGTGATGAAGGGATATTTCCACAACGAGCTCGCCACCCGTGAGGCATTCACCGATGACGGCTGGTTCATGACGGGCGATCTGGCTTCCATTGATGAAAAAGGGATTCTTTCTATTCGCGGACGC